>SCST01000197.1 GCA_004299465.1 Methylovulum sp.
TTCATGATTTAACCCAATTAGATTACGGCAATCATTATAGACAAAACGCTCAAGCTCTGCTGCAAAAATTGCCAAATTGAGGGTACTTTATCACTTTTAGGATTTGAAAGTTCCGGTGATCCGATTTAGAATCAAACTGGTATTTTTTTTGAGTCGCATCGCAGCGCGCCAAAATCTTGATAGCGGTGCAGCAAATCCACGGCATAAATGGTCACCCATTCGGTGCTGCAAATCTCCTGGGCAGGTTGTTCGGAAGACTGATCATTAGAAACAAGGATAACCACCCCCGAACCCATTTGCAGTGCAAGCGGCATACCGAATGCCCCAGCTTGAAACCTAACGCTCGTTTACAACGCCTTCAACACCCAGCCGAGCCAAAGTATCCAAATCCTTTTGACGTTGCGCTACCCGTCTCAGGTAACTGGCCTGGTTTTTAGTGCAGATTAAACTATAGGGCCGACTGAGTTTCTCAGTCTTCTGATCAACATCGCACAAGTGCCTGCTGATCGTTTGCGTCACATGCTCCCGCCTGTTTTCAGCGGCTTTGAAACGCCAACTATCTTGATGGGGATCATCGAGAAACAGGCGCAGTTCGGTACAGTCCTTGCAATTGCATTTGAGTTGGCTATCCCTGCGCCAATCGGCGGGCGGGTTTAAGTCTTCGGCAACCCGTTTTTGCACATGCGCGATGACGGCCAGTCGTAGGCGCACGGCAACGGACAGGTTACGGCTGGCCCCGGCTTCTGCCAAGCGCAATGCGGCGGGCGCTAAAACGGCATCCCTATTATAGGTGTCAGGCCAAGCCAGCAGGTAGTCGAGTGCCGTTTCCGCCAATGCGGCATCTATGCCGCTGAACCCTGTCAGCACATCAACCACCATGCCCTCATTAACCGTCATGCGGGTATGTTCCCAAGGATTAAGATGGGCAAAACGCGCCGCATCGCCAGGCAGAGCCTCAAACAACACACGGGCGGCGGCGCTGAGGTCCTTGGCGGTATCGGGATAGGCCTGGCTAAAACTCGCCAGCAAGGCGGCGCAGGCTTCCTGGGCTTTATTGGCGGCACTGATGCTGACTGCGCGAGTCAAGCCTTCCACCACTTGCGACCACGGCAACAGCTCGGCCACTTGCACGAGCATGGCACAATCGTCCTTGTTGTCAATGCCATTTTCCGCGAACAGTGACCAAAACCGGGCAATATGTTGGCTATCTTGCAGGCGATATAGACATTCCAAAAACTCTTGTAGACGACTATAAGCGCTTTTGCTGCCTAAGCATTGCCGCAGCCAGTCACGCAGCATATAGCCCGCCAAACGATGGGCATCCTGCCAGTGACTTGATGCTTGGGTTTTATCACCAGCCGCTTCGTAGTTCTGACAAAGCTCTTGCAGCATAGCTAAAGCGGCGCTGAAACCAGCTTGGTTGATAATCGCCAAATAACGGTTGTGCGGCCACAAGACCAGGGCCGCGCAATAGTAAGTCCGCTCAAACGAGGCGCCAGCATTGCCTGTGGCTTCATGGAATTGCACATCGTCAAATTCCAGGTTTTCGAAGACATCGGGCGGGCAACATTCAGTTTCGGCAAAAGGCAGTGTGGGCAATTCCGGCTCGCTACCATCGGGTCGCCGCCAGTCGGAAACAGTTTCAGTGCGTTCATATACTTCGCCGACTTCAAAAGCGTCGTCGTCATGATAACGTCCATATCCTGTATATTCGGCATCGCCGCTTTCTTCTATCGACACCAAGGCCAGATGGATATCGCAGTCAGTTTGTCTAGCGGCAGTAACCAGCACGTCGGCAATGGCGGCATCGGTATTTTTTAAGGCATCGAAGCAGATC
>SCST01000198.1 GCA_004299465.1 Methylovulum sp.
AAAAAGGTGCGTTTTTTGAGTAATTAGGCCTGTTAATTTGATATTTATCTATTTCGCGCAGTTTATTATTTGAATTTTTAATATTTTCATAAGTGGGATTTTTTGTCAGGCTATTAAATAAAATGCTTAAAATTCCTATGTTTACGGTAAAGCCAATAACCCACATGAGCGTGAAGGCTAAGATTATTGCGATAACTATTTTAATGATTAATTTCATCTAATAATCCTCTTAGGCTGGCTTCCATCGCTGCATTACTCTCTGCGCTGTCAACCAGCCTGTTTTAGTTTTTGCCGGGTTTCCTCCAGTTCTGGGCTAACCTGGCCTGCTTCAATATTGGCTTTTCCTGTTGCAATCCATAGGGCATATTCGGGCCATAGCTTAAAGACCGCTTCAAAATGCTCTTCAGTTGCTCTTATCGGGTCTTTCCTTTTTATGTTTGACCATTTGGCTCGATCTATTCCTGTTTTTTCTTCCATTGACTTAGGCGTTTCACCTTTGTAATCAATTACTTTAATTAGTCTTTCTCGTAAGCTATCCATAAAATAGTTGCTATATTTGCAATTAAAATTTGACATTACATTATATGATTGCTATATTAGCAACCATATTTTAAATGTTACCTATAGTACCCCAATGACCGAACAAATAGAACACTCAGACCAAAAACCGCCTTTTCTGCAATTTTTGCCGGTACCGGTAATGGGCCAAAGGAAATTTGCTGAACTTGCAGGGGTGACCTTGGGAGTCCTGGAAGGCTGGATAAACCGGGGTTACATACCCACGATTAAGATAGGCAAGCACGTATTAATAAACCTGGTCGGCCTAACCCAAGAATGTCTAGACCAATTACCACGCTGAGGAAAACCGCCATGACCACAATCAAAACCATAACCCAAGAACACCTGGAATCTACCCTGTTGAACATCTCGAAAAGTTATGAACGGGAAATGAATGCTGAAATATCCCGGTTTCGTGATGATTGCGTTTTATCTGATATTGGGAAAAATTATTCACTTGCATCGTGTTCATTGTCCCGTATCTATAATCATTATTCTTCCGAATTGTTTGGCATCGATAGACTGATGGGCTTTTGTTGCGACTCTTCTGAAATGTTTGGATCGATGAGTTCGTCTTTTGCGGTTTATTTCACGTCGATGTTGGATGAATTGACGTCTATTTTCTTATCAACAACTAAGTATTCACTTGCTGATGCTGAAATACCTGAAAAAGATGAGATTAATTTTCTTGATACTGATTCATCAATCTTAGCGCCGCTTACCGGCTCAGAATCTGATGAACAGCTATCGGCAATTATCTCGAACGCTGTCGTTGAATTTATCCCCGAACCTATGCCGAATTACCGCCGATTTAAAATCACGTTATCAAACGGTGGCATTATCAATATCAGTGCGCGCAATCAAAAGCATGCCAAGTCATTTGCTCGATTTCTTGAGCCGAGTGGAAACGCTGAGCAATCATTGATTGAACTGCTTGTTGATGGTGTCCCGGTTTCCTGTAAAGAGGCTGCATAAATGACCATAGAAGAAACGCTAGACGAATTGCCGCCCATACAGCCTGGATTAGCCAAAACCAGCTACCGACAATTCCAGTTGAGAATACCGACACAAATATTTCTGCAACTGGAAATAGAAGCGGCGAAACGCGGCATGACCAGCTACAAACTGGGGGCAGTAATATTAGGCATGTACCTGACTGGCAAATTACAGCTAGTAAAAAAGCCGGAAACGAAAACAAACAACGGCGGGCAGGACTAAGCGATGCAACCCGTTTGTGAAGCCTTAAGAGAGTGTCTGGTGTGGGGGCCGCTCGCCGTCGCATCGGTCGCGGCATTGCGTGGCATACCCGGCGGCCCTGTCAAGGGCAAAAGCGAAGCGTCCCTTGACAGGGCCGCCGGGTATGCCACATTCGCCGCGAAAGACCGATGAGGCGGCGGGCGGTCCCCATACCAGACACGGGTGGGGGCTGTGAGCCAGAACGGAGGGAGCAAAGCAACAACAACCCGCCGCGATAGGGATTGGAGAGGAAATTAACCGTTCTGAACGCCTACGGAGAGTAGAAAAAAATCTATGGAGCGCATGCGTAATAGCATTTTTTTCGTACTCACCGTAAGCGTTCAGGGCGGTTAATTGGAACGGAAAGCCCGGCCCGAAGGGATCGCCAAAGCGAAAACATACAAAACAACCAGGCCAGCCCCTTCCCGACTGGATAACTGAAACCAGGGAAAAACGACCACAACCAACAGCAGGAACCCGAAGCCATGAAAGCGACAATGACAGCAAACATCAGAATGGTACAGAAATACGAATCCGACACCGTAAAAGGCATCAACGTATTTTGTGAAGAAGAAAATGAAGGCTTAAACCCAAACCTGATAGGCCCGATACAGCTCGTAATTGGAGGTACCGTAGACCAATACCCATTATTTCAAGCCTACGCGAACTCCGGTTTATTGCCTGGTGAATTTGAAATAACCGTAGACGTAGGCCGTGGATCAGGCGGCAAAGCGAAACTAACGCTTCTCAGTATAAAAGACCCAGCCCTAAAAAAACACTTAAGCCAGACAGACAACCAGACGGCCGTTGAAACGGCCGGCAAAACAATATTTCCCGAACCAAAACCCATAGGTTCGCTGAAATAAAGCTAAAAAAGCCCAAGTTCCTAAGGCTTAAAACCAGGAACATTACCTAAACAAAATCCAAAATCAACAAAAGGAAACGGTAACATGAAACGTCATCCATATCCGCTAAAGGCCGCGGCATCAACACTACTTGCAGCCGGTGCGCTTGCTGCAACCCTACTCACAACAAATGCACAAGCGGCCACCCAATCGCCGCTGTACTACTCGGCAACAACAGGCAATACATACCGCGCGTATTACCTGGAAAAAGGTTGGCCCGCCGCCTCGCAAAACTGTACAAACAAAGGCGGACACCTAGCGGTAATCAATAACACATCTGAATGGGCCGACACCGTAGCGCCATTAATCGGCTTGGACAGCACACATGATTATTGGCTAGGCGTAACGGTATCGCCGGCATACGGGGGTGAACCGGTCACCGTAAGTGGCCAGGCGTTTTACCAGCTACCCTACCCCTACCCTCAATTGTCTTATTCGTTCACTGACAATTTGACGCGCTATCTCAACTATTCGCAACCCGTGCAGTACTGGAGTTTTGACATCAACGTCACGACAAAATACTACATTTGCGAATTCGAACACGCACCGATTTAACGGCAAAGTGCAATGACCTACTTGTGTATCCAGATAGACGTCAATAGCCAGCTACAAGCCAGTGAAGTCGTCACGGCAACAAATTGTACAGGCTACATAGCGGAAAGCGCACAAGCGGTTATAGCACAGCCGACACTACAAGACATCTTCAACATACCGCTAGCATCGGACATGTTGCAAATGTGGGAATTGGGCTTCGGCCTGCCCATTCTCTGTTATCTCGTGGCCTGGGGTTATGGAACGGTGATCAACATGTTCAGCCGAGACCATGACCAATAAACTTAACTAATCAAAGAGGAAAAAACTATGGACTTTACAGCATTAACCAGCGCAGT
>SCST01000199.1 GCA_004299465.1 Methylovulum sp.
GTCATTGACAAGGCACGGCATGGACCGTTTTGTGCGCTTAACCGGCCATGATTATTCAGACGCCCTGCCTGCTGAAATAAGGGACTTAAAAGCCGCCGGAAAAACGCCTGAGCCCGCGTCGTTATATGATGATGAACTCATAGCCATCGTAACAAAGCGCTACAAAAAAGATATTGATTTATATAAAAGCTTATTCGGCACCGACAATCTGATGTTTTGATGAACGCCATCATAGCCGGTTATGGAAAGGGTCGGCGAGAAGTCGTCTCATCTTGAGTCCCATAATGCGTTTCAATATAGCGCTGCACGATCTCCTGAAACTCCTCGGCAATCCTGTCCCCTTTAAGCGTCACCGTTTTTTCGCCGTCTTCATAAACAGGCGCTACCGGCGTCTCGCCGGTGCCGGGCAGGCTGATGCCGATATTGGCGCTTTTGCTTTCGCCGGGACCATTGACGACACAGCCCATCACGGCGACTTCCATCGCTTCGACGCCGGGGTATTGGCTGCGCCATACCGGCATTTGGTCGCGTAAATACCCCTGGATGTCCATCGCCAGTTTCTGGAAATAATCGCTGGTGGTGCGCCCGCAGCCTGGGCAGGAGATCACCATAGGCGTAAACGAGCGGAAACCCATGGTCTGTAAAATTTCCTGCGCGACGATAACTTCCTGCGTTCTCGAGGTGCCTGGCTCAGGGGTCAACGAAATGCGGATGGTATCGCCTATACCTTGCTGCATCAGCACCGACAACGCCGCCGATGACGAGACGATGCCCTTCGAGCCCATGCCGGCTTCGGTCAAGCCCAGATGCAGGGCATAATCACAACGGCTGGACAGGTCTTCATAAATATTAATCAACTCCTGCACGTTGCTGATTTTGCACGACAGTATGATTTTATCTTTGCCGAGGCCAATTTCTTCGGCTTTGGCAGCACTTTCCAGCGCAGACAACACGATCGCTTTGCGGGTGACAGCGGCCAGCGGCTCAGGCGTTTCCCGCAAGCGGTTTTCGTCCAGCAAGCGCGTTAATACGGCCTGGTCCAGGCTGCCGCCGTTGACGCCTATCCTGACTGGCTTGTTATATTGGCAGGCGAACTCGATCATTTGTTGGAACTGCGGGTCGCGGCTCTTGCCGCGGCCTACATTACCCGGATTGATGCGGTATTTATCGAGGGCCTCGGCGCAATCGGGATATTTTTCCAGTAATTTATGGCCGTTGAAATGAAAATCGCCGACTATCGGCACGGAGTAGCCTTTTTGGTCCAATTGGTTGCGAATGTCGGCAACGGCTTTAGCAGCCTCTTCGGAATTGACGGTGATACGGACCAACTCGGAACCCGCTGTAGCCAGTTCGATGATTTGATTAACGGTTGCAGGAATATTGGCGGTATCGGTATTGGTCATCGACTGGACGACGATAGGTGCGCCGCCGCCGACTTTGACATCGCCGACTAAAACTTGATGCGTGATTTTTCTTAAGGATATTGACATATAAAATCTTCTTCGGAAAGTTTGCTTTATCGGCAAATTATACGCTATACAAGTTATTGAAGCGATTATGAAACGACACGCAATAACCGGAATAAATTAAGGGTATCGGTGCTAAGTTTTGCTAACCGGGCCCAGCACAAGCATAATGTGCGCCCTTTGCGTTAAACGATAGCCCTATAAAACACTATGAAACTGATGCCTGCGGCGGATGATGCCGCTATTGACTATGCCGTGCAGTTATTGCGGCAAGGCCGCCTGGTCGCATTTCCGACGGAAACGGTTTACGGGCTGGGCGCCGATGCCGGTAATCCTGATGCGGTACGGCGCATTTTCGCCGCCAAAGGCCGCCCGGCCGACCATCCGCTGATCGTGCATATCGCAGGACCAGAGGCTCTAACCGATTGGGCGGCATCCGTGCCTGAAGCAGCGCGGCAACTGGCGGCGCATTTCTGGCCCGGCCCGCTCGCCCTGGTATTGAACAAAAAACCTTGCGTGCCTATGGAAGTAACGGGCGGCCAAAATACCGTCGCATTGCGCGTGCCAAACCATCCGGTTGCGCTGCGCTTATTACAGGCATTCGGCGGCGGCATTGCCGCTCCATCCGCGAATCGTTTCTGCCGCATCAGCCCGACCCAGGCCAGCCATGTCGCAGAAGAACTGGGCGATACGGTTGACCTTATTCTCGATGGCGGCGCTTGCCAGGTGGGCGTGGAATCAACGATTGTAGATTTGAGCGGCGACCGGCCAAGGTTGCTGAGGCCTGGGCATATTACCCGGCTCGACATAGAACCCGTATTACAGACTGAACTGCTGATGCCAATGCCGGCCGAGTCCTCACAGATGCGCGCGCCCGGCATGATGGCGGTGCATTACGCGCCAACCACGCTTGCGATGCGTTGCCCGCCCAGTGAGTTATGCGCCGGAATTCAGGCGCTGACTACCGCCGGCAAGCGCATCGGCGTATTGGCTTATCGACACCCGCAAACAGAAAGTCCCCTCATTCATGTCATCCGTATGCCCCGGCAGGCGGATGACTATGCGCAAGCCTTGTACGCATCACTGCGGGAACTGGATCGTTTGCAACTGGATATGATTTTAGTGGAACAGCCGCCGGAAACGGCGGCATGGCAGGCCATCAATGACCGTCTTCGGAAGGCGGCGATAGCGTTTCAAATGTAACGGTGCTGCGGGCACTGTGCGTACAAAAACAATAGGCATCAAACTGTAGGAATACCCGCCAGACAATCGTGACATCAATACAATAATCAACAATTGCCAACATGGTAAATTAGCTATAATACCTGTATTAGCTAACTGGAGGATTTTACTATGAGGACCATGACATCGGTCGAAGCACAAAACCGTTTTGGCGAATTACTTGATGCAGCCCAACGCGAGCCCATCAGTATTTCACGGCGTGGGCGGCAGGTTGCTATTGTCTTATCGCAACAACAATATGACGCCTTATTTCAAGAGTCAGAGCAAATGAAGAGCGACTTTAACGAGTGGAAGCAGGCACGCAAAGAGGCGGCTAATAAACAGTCTTCGTTGACAGCGGCACAAGTGGCGATTGCGGCTTTTCGCAGTAGCGGCCCCAAAGGCACAAGCGCTGACCTGCTGCAAGACCGTCAAACGGATCGGTTGCGCGAACAATGAGGGCTTATGTCCTCGACACCTCGGCTTTGCTGACCTTACGCAGCGACGAAGCCGGAGCTGATCATGTCGCTACCTTGCTTAACGAAGCTGCTGTCGGTAATGCGGTTTGTTACGGTTGCTTTATATCGTTGATGGAGGTGCTTTACCGGGTCTGGAAAAATGAAGGTGAAACGGCTGGCCGTATGGCTTACCAGTTGTGCCAGAGCCTTCCGATTCAGTGGGTACACGAATCGACCGGATTATTGGAACGGGCCGCCGGCATCAAGGCAACTCACCCGCTATCGCTTGCCGATGCCTGGATTGCAGCCACTGCCCTGGAACTTGGCGCAACCTTGGTACATAAAGACCCTGAATTTGAGAACCTGCCTGGGTTGCTTGAAGAACGCCTGCCGTACAAGTAAAGCCTGGATACCCGCAGGGCATGAAGACAAGCTGTCTTGATAATTCATTCAGTTGGCACCGTATCGGCATCGCTGGGTTCAATGCCGAATATTTCCGATAACGATAATTCGAGGCCCGGCAAACTGCGCAAAGGCAATAGCTCCAGCGAACCAAACACATCACTTGCGCCGTATAACCCGTCGCCTTGCAACAAAAACCGCTGCACATAACCTTCCAGCGGATCAATCACGATATATTCCGGTACGCCGGACTGTTGGTACAACGCTTTCTTTTCGCGCATGTCCTTAAGCGCGGTAGCCGGCGATAAGACTTCGACCACCAAATCGGGTGCGCCCTGGATGTTTTTTTCGGTCACTTTGCCGGGATCGCAGACGACCAAAACATCCGGTTGTACGACATCATGATCGGACAACATGACATCTACAGGCGCAATAAACGCTTTGCAGGATTTGCCTTTTAATTTCTGGTGCAATTGACTATAAATTTCCCCGACTATGGCCTGATGCTTAATACTGGGCGCTGGACTCATGTTATACGCTACGCCATTGATCAATTCCCAGCGTTCGCCGTCAGGCCAGTTCATATAATCCATCAGGGTGTAACGGGCTTGCTTCAGGACGGTATTCACCGTTCAGCTCCGGCCTTACTCGTTAATGCCGCCTTGCGTTAATTGTTCGGGATCCAGCAATTTCGCCAGCTCATCAAGACTTAATTCAGTCATCTCGGCCGCCACTTCAATAACCGGCCGCCCCTGTTTATAGGCTGCTTTCGCTATTTCGGCGGCTTTCGCATAACCGATAATCGGATTCAACGCCGTCACCAGGATGGGGTTCTTTGCCAGCGCCTGTTGCAGGTTGTCGTGCCTGACAGTAAACCCGGCTATCGCTTTATCGGCCAGCAGGCGACTGGCATTGGCCAACAGCGCTATGCTTTGCAGGATATTGTAAGCAATGACGGGCAACATGACGTTGAGCTGGAAGCTGCCGGACTGCCCTGCAATCGTGATCGTCGCATCATTGCCTATCACTTGCGCAGCGACCATCGCCGCCGCTTCCGGGATAACCGGGTTGACTTTACCGGGCATGATGCTGCTACCCGGCTGTAATGCCGGCAGTTCAATTTCACCCAGGCCCGCCAGAGGCCCTGAGTTCATCCAGCGCAAGTCGTTGGCGATTTTCATTAAACTGACGGCTATCACTTTCATCTGGCCGGATAATTCGACCATCGCATCCTGGGAACTGAGGCTTTCAAAAAACGAATCGTTCGGCGTGAACGGCAGCCCGGTTTCGGCGCTTAACGCATCGGCAAATTGTGCGGCAAACCGTGGCTCGGCATTAATGCCGGTACCGACTGCGGTGCCGCCCTGCGCAAGCTTGTAAACCCTGGGCAGCGTGGCGTTAATACGGTCTATGCCGTTGCGTATCTGCAAGGCCCAGCCGCCCAGCTCCTGGCTCATGCGCACCGGCATCGCATCCATTAAATGCGTGCGCCCGGTTTTCGTGATGTGGTCCAGCGCCGCGGCTTTTTGCTCTATGGTTTCGGCAAGGTGCCCCAATGCCGGCAGCAAGGTGTTCCGGCATTCAAGCGCAGCACTGACATGTATCGCCGTAGGGATCACGTCATTGCTGCTTTGCCCCATATTGACATGGTCATTGGCGCTGACCGCCTGGCCGGCTATCCCGCTTGCCAGGTGCGCCAGCACTTCATTGACATTCATATTGGTGCTGGTGCCGGAACCGGTCTGGAAGACATCGACCGGGAACTGGTCCGGGTATTGCCCATCGATAACCTGCTGCGCCGCATCGATGATCGCGTTGCCCACTACAGGCTCCAGCTCGCCCAGCCCGATATTGACCGTTGCCGCCGTTTTTTTTATCAGCGCGACGGTCTTGATGAATGCCGCCGGCAACGTTAGCCCGCTGACCGGGAAATTGTCGATAGCCCGCTGGGTTTGCGCTGCGTACAACGCGGTAGCCGGAACCTGCAGTTCGCCCATGCTGTCTTTTTCCAGTCGATATTCAGTCATGTCTTAAGGCCTCTATAAATGCTTTGACATCGGCTGGGTCAAAAGGCCAGCCTAGGTCGGTTTCTGTCTCGGGATGGTATAAAACGGGAATGCGGGTTGCGTATTGCGCCTGCCATTCCGGGAATTCGGCAATATCTATATTTTCGATGAATAAATCATGGTCTTCTAGCCAGCATTGATTAACGATGGCTAAGGCTTGTTCGCAAAGATGGCAGCCTGTTGTTTCCAGTAATAGTAAGCGTATCAGCATTAGTGTTTAGTCAATTTGTCTAAATAACCCATAAACAGCGCGGAAATAACTAGCGTCAGATGAATCAGCACATACCACATTAATTTATCATTGGCCGTTGCGCCAATATTCATAAAGATTTTCAATAAATGAATCGATGAAATGGCTACGATGGACGATGCTACTTTTATTTTCATCGAGCCGTAATCATGCGTCCCCAACCAATCCAGTTTTTCGGTGCTTTCGCCAATATCAAGGCGCGATACGAAGTTTTCATATCCGCTGAACATGATCAGCACAATCAGGCTGCCGACCAGGGTGAGGTCAATCAAAGTCAGCAGGGTCAGGATGAAATCGGTTTCATTAATCTCAAAAATATGCGGGATAAAATGGTAGAGTTCCTGGAAGAACTTTACAAAAAGCGCCATCAGTATCAGGCTCATGCCGAGATATATCGGTGCCAGTATCCAGCGGCTGGCGTACATCAGCCGTTCCATTGCACGCTCTATAGTTTGGTTCAATGTCATCGTCTTAAAATACCTGTTTTTTGTCGGATTATATACTCAGCGCGGTCACTGTTGCGGATTTTGTTAAGCCGTTTTTCACGACGAAGCGCACGAAGTGTAACTGTTCAGAGCCTTGCCTGACGCGTAGGGCGTGCCGTGCGCGCCTTCTCCGGCGCGTGAATAATGCGCCAGTCCGTTGATGGCGCGCGCAGCACGTCCTACAGCAAGGAGCTGAATAGTTACCACGAGTTTTATATTTTCCTTCGTGCGCTTCGTGGTAGCCTGGAAACTGTCAACGAACGCTGTGCATAACGCAGTCGCTTATCTTTTCCTGGCATGCGGGCCTTTGTTTCCGGACAGACTCGTTTTATTAGCCGGCGGCTCATGCTTTTCCTTCACCATGCCTGCAAATTCAAATAACAAATCCAGTTCCTTATCGCTCAGTTCGTAATGCGCATTGGTTCGCAAATGTTCAGGCAATACCACCGGCCCGTAACGCACGCGCATTAGCCGGCTGACCACGACTTCCTGCGACTCCCATAAGCGCCGCACCAACCTGTTGCGGCCTTCGCTGACGGTCACGTAATACCATTTATTGGCGCCTTCGCCGCCGGAAAAGCGGATGTCATCGAACCTGGCCTTGCCGTCTTCCAGCTCCACGCCCTGCTTGAGTTTTTCCAGTGTCGCGTCGGACACATGGCCTAAAATACGCACGGCATATTCGCGTTCGACTTGCGTGGACGGGTGCATCAGGCGGTTAGCCAATTCGCCGTTATTGGTCAGCAATAACAGCCCCGAGGTATTAATGTCCAAGCGGCCCACGGCGATCCAGCGCCCTGCGGCCAATTCCGGCAATCGGCTGAAGACAATCGGGCGGCCCTGCGGGTCGCGGCGCGTGACGATTTCACCGGTGGGCTTGTGATACAGCAATACGCGGGTTGCCTGCCCGGTAAATTTCTCCCAATGTACAACCCTGTCATTGATCTGCAAGAAGTCCCCCGCTTTCAGACGTACACCCGGCGTGGCATTGGCGCCATTGATCTTGACCCGCCCTTCCTCCATCCAGCGCTCGATTTCCCGCCTCGATCCGACACCGCCGCGCGCCAGCACTTTCTGGATGCGCTCGCCGGATTCCGGCTCGCTGCCATCCGTCTTGTCCGGCAGCAATTGTTCGTCTGCCTGGCCCGGTATGGGCTTAGCATGGTATTTCGGTGTTGTCCGGGGAATTTTACGCTCACCCGGTTTGGATGCGCTGTGTATTGGTTTTTTGCTTTTCACTCGTTACCTGCAATTGTTGGGGGGTGTCGTCTACCGGTAAATCAAGGCGCTGTAGCGTCGGTAGCTCTTCTATCTTTGTAATGTTGAAATAATCCAGGAATTGTTTGGTCGTGCTTAATAATGCAGGCCTGCCCGGCACGTCCTTGTGCCCGACCACCCTGACCCATTCACGCTCAAGCAAGGTTTGGATAATACCTGAACTGACACCGACTCCGCGTATATCTTCGATATCGCCGCGCGTAACGGGTTGATGGTAGGCAATAATAGCCAGGGTTTCCAGTAATGCGCGTGAATATTTGGGCGGTTTTTCTTCAAACAGCCGAGATACCCAACGCGACAATTCGGCCCTGACCTGGAACCGGTAACCGCTGGCGACCTGCTTTAATTCGACCGCACGCTGTTGATAATCGTTGCTTATCGCGGCAATCGCGCGTTGTATATCGTCCAGTTCCGGCCGTTCCAGTTCAGGAAAGACCTGTTGTATCTGTTTGCACGTCATCGGCTGTTTGGCGGCAAACAAAATAGCTTCAACGATGCGTTTGATTTCCATATTGCATTCAGGTGGCTCTATAACGGGAGAGGGCGCAAGTGCTGTTACCGGCTTAATGTATCTGCGCCTTGCTCTAAGCCTGGCATAAGGGCGAAGCCTCACGGGTTCCGCAAATGGCGGCTCGGCAGGCCCAGGCGGTGCGACGGGATTTAACTCAACAAGCGCCTCGGCGGCGACGTTCGGTTTGCGCGCCTTAGTTAGCCGTTTCGGCTTGGAAGGCCCTGATCCGGATTGCGGCAAAGGGTTCGGGCTGGATGATGTCGATGAGTCGTTCTTTGCTGAGCTCGAGGATGGCCAGAAACGAGACAACGACTCCGTGTCGACCTTCTTGTCGGATAAAACATTGCGAGAAAAGGAGACTATTTTCTCCTTCAAGGTTTGCCAAAATGGCTGCCATTCTTTCACGGACAGATAAAGCTTCTTTGGTAATGTGGTGGTGACTGAGCTGTTCGACGCGTTTAAGCACGTCCTGAAAAGCCAATAACAGTTCTTTTAACTGGACCTCGGGTAAGCTTCGCTCAATATTCAGCGTCGACGTATCGACATCGACGGGAAAGAGTTCGCGCTCCATCCTGGGCATCCGGTCCAGGTCATCGGCGGCATTCCTGATGCGCTCATATTCCTGTAACCTGCGGATTAATGTCGCCCTGGGGTCATCTTCTTCGTCTTCCGCTTCAGGCTGGCGCGGCAACAGCATCCTGGATTTTATTTCCGCCAATAATGCCGCCATAACGAGGTATTCCGCCGCCAATTCGATATTTAACAGGCCCATTAACTGGATATAGTCGATGTATTGCCGGGTGATCTCGGCTACCGGGATATTGACTATATCGAGATTCTGCCTTTTTATTAAATACAACAATAAATCCAGCGGGCCTTCGAATAATTCTAAAAAAACTTCCAGTGCATCGGGGGGGATGTATAAATCTTCGGGCAACTGCTTATACGGTGCGCCGTTGACTATTGCGAAGGCAGGGGCTTGCGCTAGCGTATTTTCCATTAATTCCTTGAGCTATTATGCCAACATCGGAAGCGTAAACTCGGTAGCGTCGGTAAAAATCAGTTCATAATCCGGCAATGGAAAAAAACACATTCTGGGCGATATACATCGGGTATTCCAGGATGATATTCAGCACCTTAAAATATAAAAGCGCAATCAAGATATAAAACCCGTAAGGTTCGAGCCGGTTATATTGCCACGCCAAACGGTGCGGCAACAGCCCCGTCAGGATACGGCTGCCGTCCAGCGGCGGAATCGGCAGCAGGTTGATCAAGGCTAACACCAGGTTAATCGAAATACCGGCAATACCGGTATAAATCAGCGGCAATGAAATAGCCTCTACGCCGATGATGACGCCCAGCCGGGCCAATAACGCCCATGCGGTAGCCATCAATAAATTGGCGATCGGTCCGGCCGCGGCAACGATTGCCATGTCGTGCAGCGGTTTTTTAAAATTCCTGGCATCGACCGGCCAAGCCTGTGCCGGTC
>SCST01000200.1 GCA_004299465.1 Methylovulum sp.
AGAAAGGGTTTAGCCCTGTTATTGACGCCAGAAGCAAAAAAGGAGTAATCAAAGAAAAAATAAAAGAAGACCTTCTAACCAGCGTAATCCCGAAAAATCGCGTTTACGCATACGATCCCTTCAAAAAATCATTGCTTGCCAAACTGTGGCAAAAGTTAGTCAGGCCTGTTCAGGCTGTCACTATCGGTTCTTCAAGTATCGGATCTGCCACCGGCAGAGATTATGCCGGTGGTAGTACGGGTATACAAGCCTGGGAAAATGCAATTGACGGAAATTTAGTCACTGCGGACAGAATAGAAAGGGGAATACTCTATAAAGATTCTACGTTTACTATATCTGCTACCGTTGCATTCGGCGGCTCAACCTTGGACTCAACCCATTATATCGAACTTACCTCTGCGCCAAGCGATCGACACGATGGAAAAGCCGGAACCGGAGTGATTCTTGCAAGCGCCGGGGGAGTCCAACATGGCATAGATGTCGATGACACAGATATTCGCCTTTCGTGGTTTGAGATGACTGGTTTTTTCAACGGAGCAAGTACCACCAGATCAGTATTTATCAGCTATGCCACCGCTTCAGGCTCAACCGGGCGCATTTATGTCGACAATCTCATTGTCCATGATTTTTATGATGGTGAAAATGCCGATACAGTAGGGGATTTTGGCATCGCATCTTCCACAACTACCACTACCCAGGACGAAGCAACAATCCGCAACACAATAGTTTACGACGGCGGAAATGTAGGTATTTCAACGGGAGATGCAACTGATGATTTTACGGTGCAAAATGTGACTGTATTCGCTATGCAGGATTCGGGTTCGGGTTCGGATGGCGGAGTGGGAATTTATGCGCGAAACAGCTCTTCTATCATGAGAGCACAAAATTCAATTGCCATGAATACATTGCGTGATGATATTCTTGTAAGAGACGTAGCCAATGCGGTCAACAGCTTCAACATGTGTGAAGATAACGCGGCAGATTGTGCAGCTACCAGCGCTGGCCTGACTTGTTCAAACTGCCAGACAAACAAATCAACTACCGGACAGTTTGTCTCAACTACGGCCGGGTCCGAAGATTTTCACCTAGTCTCGGGATCTAACGCAATTAATAACGGTACGGATCTCTCCGCCAATTTTACCAATGATATTGACGACGGCATACGGCCCCAGGGTACAGCCTGGGATATTGGAGCCGACGAATTCCAAATGTCATTAGTCGATGTCGAGATGCGCCACGGCAAATATTTTCTAAACAACGTCGAGCAGGCGTTTAGATTTTAACATATGAATAATATCCCAATATATCCGAATAAACAAACCCTACGAATAGATCCGAATGTAAATTTGCTCTTTCCAGAACTATCATATAGGCTTATGGGAATACTTTTTAAGGTGCATAACGAGCTTGGATCGCATTACCAAGAAAAGTATTACCAGCGGGCAATTGAGAGAGCCTTGGAAGAAGAAAGGATTACTTTTGAGAAGGAGAAGATGATACCATTGGAATTTCATGGCAAATCGATCGGCAAATACTTTCTTGATTTCGTTATTGAAAGAAAGATTGCTCTGGAAATTAAAACAATTGATTTTTTTAAGAAGAGAGAGTGGAATCAAGTTAGAAACTATCTTAAAGCTGCAGAATTAGAGTTGGGAATCTTGGTTAATTTCAACAGTGATAAGTTGATATATAAACGCATTTTATGCAGACTATGAAATTATTCGAGGATATTCGATTTGGATCTATTCGGCGACCATTCGGATTAATTCGGATGTTACCTATATTCGGATTTATTGGGATGACTAAAAACCTATTGGCACACATTCGCATGATAAAACATATTAGCATGATAAAACTCATATGAAAAAAATTTTGTCAATCATATTCGGATTTATTCGGAAGAGTCATCATTCCATTCGTATAGATTCGCAACTGACCGATTCTGATGTCTTCGCAGTTGTTCGGATAAATGGCGACTGGCAGATCCGCATGAATTCACAGAGGTCGACAAAAGTTGCTAGATTCGTATTCATTCATAAAATATTCGGATTAATTCGTTTTCCATTCGGATTTATTAGGATGAGAAGCAGAAAAGTCATTGCCACCTTTACAGCTATACTTTTACTTGCGGTAATAATACTACGCGTATTTCCAACTCGGCCTGCTTCGGCCGCCTGGTTTGATGACAACTGGAGTTATCGAACTCCCATTAACTTCACTCACAATGCGGCTCTGACAAACAGAAGAGTCAGTATCACCATAAGCGGGACCGATACATTAAACACCAATGGTAAACTGCAATCCGATTGTGATGATATCCGCTTCACCGATGCCAACGGCAAACTCCTCCTTTTTCAAAACACCGGGACCTGTCCTCACGCAACCTTAAGTACATTCGATGTAATCTTCCCGACCATCATCAATGGCACCAATTTGGCCTATGTCTACTACGGCAATCCTTCTGCCACTTCCAAAAGTCAGGATGTCTCCTCCTACACCTCACTCTCCCCAAGCGGTGGATCACCTGCGCTTTCTTCCGAAGAAAAAGGCTCCGCGCCGGTGGCCTACTGGAAATTTGATGACGGGACCGGGACAAATGCCGAAGATTCATCAACCAATGGTTTAGATGGAACACTTAATAATACTCCTACCTGGCAAACAGAAGATATGTGCGTATCGGGAAAATGCTTATATTTCGACGGCGCAACTAATGAAAATGTCAGCAAGTCCGATGATGCTAAATTAGATTTTGTCGCCGCTGATAATTTTTCCATCCAAGCCTGGGTACGGCGAAACGGTGCCAGTTCTGCCAATAATTTCATCCTCAGCAAAGCCCAAACAGGTTACACCGGCTATAAACTCTATCAGGACGCCTCCGGTGATTACTGTTTCGATGTATCCGATGGCACCAACACCGATACCGCTTGTACTTCGGCAGTCGATTTTGATGACGATAAATGGCACCATGTGTCGGGAGTTAAAACCGGCACGACTAAAATCGAACTCTTTGTTGACGGCAAACTGCGCGCCTCTGATTCAACAATTGCCGCAACCGGAACTCTGGCCAATACGGGGACGTTTTATACAGGAGTAGATCTGGATGGAATTTCAAACGAGTGGTTCGGGTTTATTGATGAAGTTAAAGTATATAATTACGCCCGCTCGGCAGCTCAAGTTCAACTTGACTACAACTCCAAAGCCGCCGCTTTGGCCAAAGGAGCAGGCGCCGTCCTCGGCGCCCAACCCATGGACGCCCTCAACAACGGCCTGGTCGGATACTGGAAGATGGATGAGAATACAGGCACGACTGCAAATGACTCAAGCGGAAATGGAAAAAGTTTAACTCTTAGCGCTTCATCCTGGTCAACAGGCAAGCTTGGTCCTGCCTGGAATGGAGATGGAACTAATCGTCTTGCACAGGCTGCAGATGACCCTCATTTTGATTTTGTCGCAGCTGATAATTTTACAATTAGTCTTTGGTATAAAACCGATAGCGCAACCAACCCGGCATCAAATGAAAATTTGCTATCTAAAGTAGGTAGCGGTATAGGATATCAAATGATCGCCAGAACTACCGGAGAAGTTATTTTTGGCATTGACAGCAGCGGAGGCGGTGACCTAGAAGACAGAGTCTGCCAGGATGGCGTTGACAGATACGACGGGAATTGGCATCTTTTTACAGTTGTGAAAAATGGAACAAGCAATATGAAGTGTTTTATTGACGGGCAACTTGTGGAAACATTATCGTCCATCACTCAAACAGGCACGCTAGAAAATGCGGGAATATTTCGCTTGGGAGATTCAAACGCCCTCGATGACGGGTCTGAATTTAACGGTGATCTTGATGATGTGAGATTTTATCGGACCATCTTAACTGATTCAGAAGTCCGTCAGCTCTACAACTTTGCCCCCGGGCCGGTTGGAGAGTGGAAACTTGAGGAAGGCAGCGGCACCACCACAAACGATTCAAGCGGAAATGGCTATACAGGAACGCTTACCGGAAGCGGTATAAATTGGGTAGCCGGTAAAATAGGTACTGCCCTTGATATTCCCGGAACAGACAGCGTATATGTAAACTTAGGCGACCAGACCGCCTTTGAACTGCAGGCTTTGACGATAGAAGGCTGGTTTTATAAGGAAGGTACATGCGGACTGAATTATTGCACCATTTTCAGCAAAGGAACAAGCGGCAATATTGGCTATACGATGAATGTCAATAATGAAACCGGAAGTTCCAAATTACAATTCAATATCAAAGATTTACAGAAAGTTAACGGGACATCGACTTTAAATAATAATACATGGTATTTTCTCGCGGCAACGATAAACGGGTCGACTGTAAATGTATTTGTCAATGGTGTACTTGAAACTTCGACTTCCCAAAGCCAAACACCTACTTTCAGCACCGAAAATGCAACAATTGGCAACGGAAATAATAGTTTAGATTTAGGAATGAACGGTAAGCTTGATAACGTCAGAATCTTTAACTACGCCCGCACGCCAAAACAAATCGTCGAAGACATGAATGCCGGACACCCGGCTGTCGGGACGCCGGTCGGAAGCGCGGTCGGGTACTGGAAATTCGACGAAGGCGCACTCGACACCTGCTCCGGAGGGACCAATGACTTTTGCGATTCAACGCCTAATGCAAATGACCTGGCTTTTTCCACAAGCACCGGAGGTTACACCGCCTCCGGCAAGTTCGGCAAAGCTTTTGACGGAGGAGATAACAAACGCGCCTCCGCTGGCGATGATACCGATTTTGAGCCGGGAGCGAGCGAAGATTTCAGTATCTCCACCTGGATCAAGTCAGATGGGGCCACAACCGCAGCCAGTGAATATGTTGTGAGCAAAGTGGCAGCTTCAGCAGCAGGATACGATATTTACTTCAACACATCGGGGCAAATTGTCTGTGAGATTGATGACGATACGGCATCTTATCCGGAAGATTCCGCGACAACCACCACGGATTATTACGATCAGGCCTGGCATCATGTTGTCTGTGTAAGAGATATCGCAGGAGATAAGCTTAATTTATTCGTTGACGGTCAGCGGGTAGCCCAGGATACGGATCTTTCCGCAACGGGAGCTATCACCAATTCTGCTACTTTCTATCTTGGTGATACCAACACTACCGATGGGACGGACGAATTCCTCGGAGATATTGATGAAACCAAATTCTACCGTCTTGGTCTGACCGCCGATCAGGTAAAAATCGAATTCAATCGTGGCCAGTCGGTAGTCTATGGTGCTTTGTCGGATAACAGTTCATATCAAAAACAAGCCGCCAATCAGGAGTACTGCGTCCCCGGCGACTCCACCTCCTGCGCCGCGCCGGTTGGGGAATGGAAGCTCGAAGAAGGGTCGGGAACAACGGCAAATGACACAAGCGGCAACGCGAAAACATCTACCATCATCGGGTCAGGATCATGGTCTTATGGTAAATATGGCAAAGGATATGATTTCAACAACGTCTCTGGGGCGGTATCTTCAACCACCAGCACCTATACCCGCCCGACTTCTTTCACGCTGGAAGGCTGGGTATACACCAGAACCAATGCAAACGGTGATACCGTAATCTCGATGGAGTCGACAGGCGCAACAACCGGTATACTTTTTCGAAGCAGGTCAACTACCGCTCTTGGGCTTTTTGTTCCGTGGTCAACGGGTAATATGGATGTCGAGACTGCCACTGGCTTGATTTCTACTAATAAATGGCAACACTGGGCCGTGACGTATGATGGATCTAGCTCTTCAAATCGGCCCATATTCTATCTTGACGGACTTTTACAATCAACTGCTACAGATAATAGCAATAATTCAGGGTCGATGACAACAACTGCAGTTACCTGGAATACAGGAGGGCGTAGACAAACCGGCCAGGGAGGAGCATCGTATGCCGGCATCATCGATGAAGCCAGAATATTCGATTACATACGCACCCCTGCCCAGATTGTCTGGGATTTCAATCGGGGAAAGCCGGTCGGAAATTGGAAATTCGACGAGTGCCAGAGCACAACGGCTAATGACGCCGCCGGTAACAGCCTTTCGGGAACAATTTCAGCAGGCGCAGCCGGAGTAACTTCGGTTGGCGACTGCAATACTTCAACCACCATGTGGAAAAACGGGCAATCGGGAAAATGGAATTATTCGCTAGATTTTGACGCGACCGATGACAACGTAAGCGTCACAAACGCGAGTCAAATTGATTTTGACACAGGCCTCAATAACGGCTTTACCATG
>SCST01000201.1 GCA_004299465.1 Methylovulum sp.
CAATGACCTCGACCTGCAGTGCTTCCTGCGCATCAGATGCGCCGGCATCTGATGCTGCGCTGCTGGAATAATCCTGTTCGCCCGGCAGGTAGGCCAGGATTAATTGTGGGCCTTCCGTGCGGATAACAACAAATCCCTGTTTGTCGTTAAACAGCCGTTTTATTTTTTCAGGCACTAAAAAGCTGAGTTCGCGCCGCCACCAGCGAAGGAATACTTTAAAATCTATATTAACGTTTGTATTCAGGTTTAACATATCTTTACCCCTGGACAGGCAAAACGCAGCCATCCGTCGATTTCACGCGACGCGACGCGGAGCGTCGCAGACTGCGTTCCCATTTATGCCCCAGAGGGTACGCGGAGCGTGGGAACGATGCGGCTGAGTAGTTACACATATCTTTACTTATAGTTCTTCACTAAGAGTTCGCTTATCGTGCTTGCGCCTACGGTATCGGCAAATAATGAACCGTCGCTCACCGTGTTGCGATGCCATTCCAACACTTGAAACGGCTGCCCGACCTGGGTGCCGCCGCCTGCTTTGATGACCGCGCTGACGACCGCTCTCGAACCGTCATCGAGCAGCGCTTCAGAGACAAGGGTCAGCGCCTCGCCATCCCCCGCCGACTTGGTTTTTCCCGCGCCGAACGGTGATGCCGGCGCCGGCGAGCCGTTTGTTATGCTCTCCAGCCTCGCGGCCATATAATCATCTATTAAATCCACATCGACATCGGGCAGCACCTGCAAGACATCCTTCGACGCGTATTGCACATTGACGTTAGGCTGCCCTGAATACACCGTCACTAACGGCTCCAGCCACTCGTATATCACCCTATCGACACCCAATACCAATTGCAATTCATCCACGGTCTGGAACGGCTTGTTCCTGGGCTGGTAACTTAAACCCGCCTCTTCATATTCCTTTTGCTCCGCACCATCGATATTGATGAGGTCGTCTTCATCCCGCCAATCGAGTATCGCGCCGACCAGCTTGACCCGTTGCTGTTCGTCTTCGACCGGCAACTGGGCCATCAACCCGGCCAACAGTTTTTGGTCGGCTTTGTTAATGTCTATCTTGCCGGTTTCCGCCAACAGCCGTACCCGCACTTCGGCATTGTCGCTGCCTAGCGCGTCGGCATTGATGATTTGGTAAATCGTGCCGTCCATCCGCCAACGTTTATTCTGGTCGGGGTTCAACAGCATCAGTTCCGCGATGGCAATACCCGATTCCGCAACGGCTGCGGCCTCGGCATTATTCTTGATGCTTGCGATAATCGAGGTTTCACGGCGCATGCTCAACGCAAAGCTGCCGGCCATGATCGTCAACAAACTCAACACCCACAACACCAGCACCAGCGCGAATCCCTGTTGCGCCAGCGTCGTTGCCTTTTCCCTTTTCATGCGCGGCAAGCTCACTCGGTAAGCCCGGTGTCATCGACGCCATCAACAGGATCATCCTCGGTACCCGCATCCTCGGCGCCCTGATCGTCGTCGTCCGTTGTGTCCGTATCGTCTACACCTATCCCGGCGCCGTCCTGCAAAGCGGCGACCTTGAGTTCGATGATCATTTCAGGCCAATAGATGCCGTTATCGGGTTCGATGTTGATCTTGACTAATTGAGGCTGTGTCTCCTTCTCCAGCCATTCGTTTTGCCAACTGGCTTCGCCGGTATCATCGGGCCCAAAATACGCGAGGGAAAAATTCCTGACATGTTTTATCAATGTCACTTCTTCTTTCTGGAGTTCTTCGCCTTCGACCGGCGGGAAAAAAGGTGTTAACGTCACGTTGATAAATGTCCCATCGGGTGACGAGGCATCCTGGTCCTGTAGTTGAATAGCAAACAGCTGCAATCCTCCACGTCCTGCACTGGCTGGAAAATCGCCGACAAATTGCAGGGACTGCGCATTACCCTGAAACGAAAATGTCCGCTGGCCCACAACGCTAAAATCATCGTATAGCGGCTTAGCCGCCGATAAATGCCGCTGAAAAAAATTATAAACAACGGCGACTTCGTTGACTTCTTCTATCTTGTTTTCGCCTTTTTCCCAGCTTTCTGCACAAATTCTCAACGTGCCGAACAGCAAGACCACCATAATGCTCAGCAAGGTCATCGCGATAAGCACTTCTATCAGCGTAAAACCACGATCAGTGTTACCCCGGTTCATAAAGGATTTTCGCTCGCCAGTTTTAGGGTTGACAGCGCAATCTGCCGCTCGCTGCTGTTGCCGTCACCCCAGCTTACCGTGACATCGACTTTAAAAAGCACCAGTTTCAGCGCACTCATATCAAGCTGTTCAGGATTATAGGC
>SCST01000805.1 GCA_004299465.1 Methylovulum sp.
ATAAAAATACCAATACCATTACAAACCTTTGCCCTGCAGTATTTATCCTTTATATGCTCTTCGTATTCATCACGAAAATACCTTATAGTTGTAAGCACCGGATTTGGCGCACTCTGGCCAAGACCGCAGAGAGAGCCTGCCGCTACAAGCTTTCCAAGATTCTTTAGCTTTTCTATATCGCCTTCTTCACCATTGCCTGATGTTATCTTTTCGAGTATCTGGAGCATCTGATATGTGCCTATCCTGCACGGCGGACACTTTCCACATGACTCAGACTGTGTAAAGGAAAGGAAGAACTTGGCAACATCAACCATGCAGTTATCTTCATCCATAACAACCATGCCGCCTGATCCCATAATAGAACCTACCCTCCGGAGGGAATCGAAATCTACAGGTAGATTAAGATATTGCGCTGGAATACATCCTCCCGAAGGACCTCCTGTTTGCACTGCCTTGAATCTCTTATTATTTATGATACCCCCGCCAATATCAAAAATGATCTCCTTGAGGGTTATCCCCATAGGAACTTCAACAAGTCCTGTATTCCTAACCTTGCCTGTCAGGGCAAATACCTTCGTGCCCGGAGAGCCTTCGGTTCCTATACCCAGGAACCAGTCTGCGCCATTTTCTATAATCGGAGGTACACAGGCATAGGTCTCGACATTATTAAGATTAGACGGATAACCCCATGGACCGCCACCAGGGTCTGATACCCTTGGAGGTCTTGCATGAGGGAATCCCCTGTTGCCCTCTATTGATGCAACAAGCGCAGTAGCCTCACCACAGACAAATGCACCTGCTCCTTCTTTAATATGTACTGTAAAATCAAATCCCTTACCGAGGATATTTTCACCTAAAAGTCCAATTTCCTCTGCCTGCTCGACAGCTATTTTTAGAGTTTTAATGGCAAGCGGGTATTCATGACGGACATAGATAAACCCATAATGTGCACTGATTGCATAGGCGCAAATAAGCATCCCTTCAAGCAGGCTGTGTGGGTCTCCTTCCATGATTGACCTGTCCATAAAAGCGCCTGGGTCACCCTCATCACCATTGGCAATAACCATCTTAATTGCACCTGGAGCTTTTTTGGTATGCGCCCACTTTATGCCGGCAGGAAATCCTGCTCCACCCCGGCCCCTAAGATTTGCCTTTTTTACCTCCTCAAGCACCTTTTCAGGGCTCATTAAGGAAAACATCTTTTCAGCAGCGCTATAACCACCAACAGCAATGTAATGATAGATGTTATAAGGGTCTATGTTGCCAGTATTTCTGAGTGCAATCTTCAGCTGTTTTTTATAAAATGGTATCTCTTCCATCATCTCGACAGGTTTTTCAAGAAAAGTGCCTCTGTAAAGAAGGTCTCTTACCGGGAAACCTGCCGGATACGTAGTAGAAATAACTTCCCTTACATTTTCTTGTCTTACTTTCTGATAAAAATAACCATATGGTTCAACCTTCATAAGAGGCCCTTTCTGGCAAAGTCCCTGACATCCTGTCTTTATAACTTCAATATCCTGACCATTTTTAGATACCTCTTCTTCCAATGCCTTAACAACTTCATGAGAACCTAAAGCATTACAGGGAAGCCCGCAGCAGATTCTCACCCTGTCTTTTTCCGGTTTG
>SCST01000863.1 GCA_004299465.1 Methylovulum sp.
TGCCGATTGAAGTCGATAAAAACATCACATTGAACCGGGGCATTTATGCCACCTTGCAGTTAAAAGGCGTGACGGGCTTGACGCAGATTAATTTAGAGGATTCCGGTAATGTGACGGGGGTATTGCCGCCAGGCGATAAGCCTATGTATCGTATCCCGTTGACGCCGTCATTGACCGACAAATTAATGAGCTCCGGCGAAGATGTGCTGAAAAAGGCAGACCATTTTATGGGTCGGCTCAGCCTGTTGCTGAATGACAAAAACACGCAAAATGTTGCCGATATTTTGGATAATCTCAATACCTTGACGGCCAAATTATCCGAATTGCAACATAGCGTCGATAAGGCGTTGGCGGAAGTGCCGGTCTTAAGCGCCGACGCACGGGAGACGTTAAAAAATATCGACACCTTAAGCCGCGATTTGCAAGGTTTGACCCGGCATATCAAAACGCTAGGCGACAAGACGGGTAGTCTTGTCGAGACCGGCAAAGCGGCAGGCGATACGCTGGTACAAACGACCTTGCCGAAACTCAATGACTTGCTGGGCGAGCTGCAATCAGCAACCCGCCACGTAAAAAAAGTTGCCGTCATGCTGGAAAACAATCCCCAGGCACTACTGTTAGGGCCGGAGCAACAAGCGCCGGGGCCGGGTGAGCCGGGTTACCAGGAGACAAAATGAACTATGTCTTAATAGGTTTATTAGCGCTGGCCGGCGTAGCGTGCAGCATTCAACCGAAGCCCGTTGCCGTGCATGATTTCGGCTTGCCGGTTTCTTCCGGTAGTGGAGTTCAATCAAGCGCAAAGCCGGACATTAAGGTAGAAGCGCCTGAATGGCTACAGGATCAGCGTATCCGTTACCGCCTGCTTTATGATTCGCCGACACAGCTTAGGTTTTATACGCTGGACCGCTGGGTGGCTGCGCCGCCGGAATTGTTTGAGCAGCAATTGCTTGCCGCTGGAAAATGGCATGATCATCGATTAATTATCCGCTTACTGGATTTTGAACAGCAATTCGATGCGCCCGGCAGCGCGCGCGCCGTGTTGCGTTTTGCTGTAGATGTTTATGCGCCGGATAATACGGTCATCACACAGCTCATGCGCCTTGAACAGCCCACGCTAACGCCC
>SCST01000864.1 GCA_004299465.1 Methylovulum sp.
GGCGATCAACTTATCCCTGACCAGGCGATTGTTGACGTAGAAAAACTGCATATCCTGCTGGCTGCGCGAAAATGTCGGCAAGCCGACCCAGCCGGTCACAGACAGGCCTGATGCTGCAAATTCAACTTTTACCGAATTCTCAATGAACGCCGAACCGCAAATACCGGCGATGCGTTGATCCTGCTCCGTAGCGCTTAGCGCCGGTCTTAAATTCAACACTTCTTTTTGGTTATGCACCAGCGTAAAACCGACATCAAAACGGCTTAATGCCATGCGTTTAACCAGCGTTTCAATATGCGCAA
The DNA here is from genome assembly GCA_004299465.1 of Methylovulum sp. Taxonomy (GTDB): domain Bacteria; phylum Pseudomonadota; class Gammaproteobacteria; order Methylococcales; family Methylomonadaceae; genus Methylovulum. The sequence continues at coordinate 303 of SCST01000864.1, forward strand.
ATTCGGTTTTTTCGGTTTTTAAAAATTTGCGCCGGGCGGGCGTGTTGTAAAACAGGTCGCGAACATCGACTGTCGTGCCTTGCGGATGCGGGTCAGGTTGGGGGTCAAAGTTTGTTTCGGAGCCGTCGGCGTCAACGCGCCAGGCGCAATCGGTGCCGGCGATACGCGAGATCAATGCCAGCCTGGCAACCGAACTGATGCTGGGCAGCGCTTCACCGCGAAAACCCATGCTCGCAACCCGTTCAAGATCCTGTAAGCTCGCAATTTTGCTGGTCGCATGCCGCGATAAAGCCAGCGGCAGGTCATCCTTGACAATGCCAGAACCGTCATCCCTGATTTTTATCCGTCTTGCACCGCCCTGCTCTATTTCGATATGGATATGACTAGCGCCGGCATCAAAACAGTTTTCTACCAACTCCTTAACCACAGACGAGGGTCTTTCGACCACTTCGCCGGCGGCAATCTGGTTAACGAGTTGGGTAGGGAGACAGTGAATACGCATCGACGAACAAGCTCAGGCAAATCGCGCATTTTATATGACAGCATGAGCTTGTGAAAGTCGATAGGCTGTCGATAGACCCGGCTACCCTGCACTGATTTAAAACCACGGATTAATATCAATTATTTCAATCACGTCAGCAGAAACGCCGTCAATTAAAACCACCATGTCTTTGACTTTGCCGCGCAACGGCAGCCACTTTACGTTATCCGGGTTACGCGCTAATAACGCATCGATCCGCTCGTTGTCACTGTAACGTTTCTGGAGCACCTGCAAAGGCTTGGATTTTTGCAACATTTGCGCTTTTACCTGGACAAGCGGAACGAACAATTCCGGTAATTGAGGCCAATCGGCACCGCCCTGCACCGAAGAAAACAGGATTTCCTGGCGACGCTTGGCGTCTTTGGACGGCAACGCGCCCACCCAGCGCGGCGACCAGCCGGTTATCGCTGACCGGTTGCCGTCTGCATGCGCTTTTTTGGCGCTGTTTTCATCAATATCCAGCGCCCTGGTTACTTCAAACATATCTACATTGAAAACAATAAATGCTGGCCTGCCCTCAAAAACGGTGTGCATGCCATAAGTTAACGCGGCTATCTGAAACGCCGCGATCACGGTGAGATCGAATTTCAACGAAGGCTTGTCGCGCTTATAGATGATTAGCGTAATG
>SCST01000020.1 GCA_004299465.1 Methylovulum sp.
CAAAAAGGCGCGGGATTCAGCTCGAAAATTGAAAACACCAGCGCCACGGCGGTAAGCGCTTTCTCCCCGCCCGACAGTAAATGGATAGAGCTGTTTCTTTTCCCTGGCGGTCTGGCAATAATAGTGACGCCCGATTCCAGCAAGTCTTGCTCGGCAACTGCTCCCGGCGTTGCCCTACCTCCTGCATCCCTGCAGTTGTCCGTCAATTCCAGGTATGCTTGCCCGCCGCCGAACAATTTGGGAAATTTTTCTTGCAAGCCGCTGTTTATTTTATCGAATGTTTCCTTAAAACGTAACCGGCTTTCTTTATCAATTTTACTGATGGCCTGATCCAGCGTGTGCAATGCGGCCATCAGGTCAGCATGCTGTTCATCAAGAAACTTCATCCGTTCCGCTTGCGCCTTATAATCTTCAATCGCCGTCAGGTTGATCGTGCCCAGGCGTTCAATTTGCCCGGATAAATCATCCGCGGTTTTTTTCCAGCGCGTTTCATCGGCATTTTCGGGCAGGTTCTGCAACACCTGCTCGGCCTCCGCATCGATTTCTTTCAGTTGCTCATTAACGGTCTGCCGCCGCACATTGCTTTCCTGCAACTCAAAACGCAGCTTGTCCAGCGCTTCTTTCTGCCTGTCCAAGTCCCGCTGCACACGCGCATGCTCTTCCAGCGTTTGCGTTATCGCGGTCTCGCTATCGTCCTGAAGCTGGCGTTGCTCCTTTAAACGGCTCTCCAAACGGTTTTTATCGGAGCGCTTCTGTTCCAACTGATGTTTTTCATCCTCCAGCGGTGCGAGGCTTTGTTGTAATTTATTTTCCAATACCGAAATACGTTCAATCGCCGATGCATGCTGGCTTTGTAAGCGCATGACCTGTTTTTCAGTCGCCTGTTCCGTCGAATGCAGGTTGTCGATCTTAGCCTTGGTGCGGTAGACCTGCTGCCGCGCTTCATTAACCGCGAGCTCGATTTCATGATGTTCGGATTGCATTTGCCCGTTAACGTCATCGAGGCGCTGCCGTTGTTGGCCCTGCTCCGCGATAACTTGTTCGGCCTCATCCAGCAGCCATCGCGCCTGGGCTATCGCCTCGCTGTTGTCAGCAAGCTCATCGCCGATGTCGTCGAGTTCATTGCTGATTTGGGTCCAACGGCGTTGCTGCTGCTCCAGCCTCGCCGACTGCGCACTGAATTCGGCATGTTTAAGCGATAATTCGGAACCCAGGCTATTATGCTGTTGCTGCAGCGCTTCGCGCCGGCTTTCCGCTTCCTTGAGGCCGGTTTCCGCGAGTTCTATCTGCTCTTCCAATTCGTCAATAGCCGATTGCAATTCATCCTGCCGTTGCTTTAACAAACGCAATTCCTTTTCGCGTTGCAACACGCCGGTTTTGCTGTCTTGAGTCCGGCTGATTTTTAACCAGCCCGGACCAAACCACGCACCGTCCTGCGTAATCACCGACTCATCGTCGTCAAGCAGCAGCGATGCTTGCCTGGCTTCTGTATGGCTATCGGCGCAATAAACACCCGACAACAGCGGCATGAGTTGCCACGGCACTGCAACTTTATCAATCAAGCGAATAAACCGTAGACCGTTTTCAGGCCGGTTTTTCAACACCGTCCCGGAACGGGTTTCAAATAAGCTCAGCGATTCATTTTTTAAATCCTGCAAACCCGGCATGACCGGCTCGATACTGTCGACACACACGGCTTCCAGATAGGCGCCCAACACCGTTTCAACGGCGCTATCCCAGCCTGGTTCAACTTCGATAAATTCCGCAAGGCGCGGCTGTTTATCCAGTTTTACCGACGCGAGCCAGTTACCGAGGTGTTTATTATCCTTACCCATTGCATGCTGCTGCAATAATTCCAGCGACGTGATTTTTCCTTTGACATGCTGCAATTCCGAACGGTGTCTGTGCAACTCGTCATGGCAGCCCTTGATGGTTTGCCGCTGTACCCGGATATGCTGCTGCAAGGCTTCAAACTGGCTGTATAGCGCGTCACGCTGCTCTTCGAGCATTTCGATACTGCCGTCCAGCGTATCGATCTCGTTTTGCAAATCCATAGCAGACAACTCATCACGTTCGGCCTGCAACTTGTCGATACGCTGTTGCAACTGGCGATTCTGGTTTTCCAGTTGCACGGTTTTTACCCGTTGCACTTCGGCCTGTTCGTTATATTTTGCACTTTCCGTGCGGTAGGCGTCCCATTGCTGCTGCCAGGACAATTTTTGCTGCTGGGCTTCCTGCTGGCGTTGCAGGCATTCGCCCTCTTTTTCCTCGGCAAAACCCAAATCGTCCTCGGCGCCCAACCTATCCTGTTTTAACGCTTCAAGCGCCTGTAAATCCGCGTCAAGTTCATTGCGCAATTGATCCACCTGCTGCCTGGTCCGGCTGATTTCGTGCACGGTTTCTGCATGGCTGGTTTCATTATGCTTGATAGCCTGCTCAAGCGCGCCGACTTCCGCAGACACGGCATAGTAATCGCCCTGGGTATTATTGAGCTGCTGCTGCCGGCTTTTATGCCCGGCGCGTTGCTGCTCGGTCTGGACGTCAAGATCACGCAAGGCTACAAACAAACGATTATGTTCGGCGGCGACGCCGTGGAGCTTGCTTTCCAAAGCCTGCACGGTTTGATGGTAGGCATTCCAACGCATCGCCAGCAATTCCAGTTTGAACTGGCGCTCCTGTTTTTTAAGCTCGGTATATTTTTCCGCTTTTTCGGCCTGCTTTTGCAGCGATTTAAGCTGCCTGTCCACCTCTTCGCGCAAATCATCGAGCCGCTCCAGGTTTTCGCGCGTATGCTTCATGCGGGTTTCGGTTTCACTGCGTCGCTCCTTGTATTTGGAGATACCCGCCGCTTCTTCAATATGAATCCTTAATTCATCGGGCTTGGCTTCGACCATTCTCGAAATAGTGCCCTGCTCGATAATCGCATAACTTCTTGATCCTAAGCCCGTACCTAAAAACAAATCGGTAATATCTTTACGCCGGCAGCGCGAGCCGTTAAGCAAAAACAACGATTGCCCGTCGCGACTGACCTGCCGCTTGATCGCAATGCTGTCGTATTGCGCGTATTCGCCGCCCAGCTTGCCTTCCGAATTATTGAACACCAGTTCCACCGATGCGGTACTGACCGGCTTACGCCCCGATGAGCCGTTAAATATCACATCGGCCATGCTGCCTCCACGTAAATGCTTGGCCGAACTTTCGCCCATCACCCAGCGCACCGCATCGATAATATTGGACTTGCCGCAACCATTCGGTCCTACAATTGCCGTCAAATTGCCGGTAATAGGGATGACTGTTGTATCAACAAAAGATTTAAATCCCGACAGTTTGATTTTTTCCAGCTTCATAAAAGGATATGACTATTCAACTCGTAATACAAAAGCGACCATTATTAACGATATTGAACGGGATTGCGACTATGGCAGCATGATTGTTGCAGGCGGGGCCCGACAGCTATCAAGGGCGGATTACATCGATAAGGTAACTCGCAAAAATAAACCACAAGTACAATGGAATGCAGATGACGTAGATGATTATGATAAACGCGGATAATCTATGAAAAATCGTAACTACTTAGCCCCCCTACAGATTTGACCAAAGGCGTCTGTTGTAGATACCGTCTTGATTCAAATTATGCAAGTGAATAATTTGGATCAAATAGCTCGCCAGATTTTAAAATAGCAAAAGCGAGA
>SCST01000202.1 GCA_004299465.1 Methylovulum sp.
GCTCTTCCGATCTCCCGCAAATTGTATCGCCATCAACCGCAGGCACTTATACCTTGCGCGTTGGAAAACCATCCAGCATCGGTTTACGCGCGAACAGCACGACAGGCAAAACCATTTTTTGGTTTGTCAATAAAAGCTACCTAGGCAAAACCAACGCTTCAGAAACTTTTTCCTGGCAGCCGACTCGTGCGGGAACGTATCTTATCCGCGCAATTGATAGTTTGGGACAGGCCTCTTCGCGGGAAATTACCGTGGCATTTGTACCGTGACAACGCATATTAAAATGGACCCCATTGTCCAGACAAATAATGTTGACTTGAAAAATACCCGTAAATCTCAGCTTACCGTTTGATACTTACCAAGGTTATGGTCACTTGAAAAAATGGTTGCTGGAAATCCTCGGTAATGTCGGTGAAAAATTCCAGGTAACTTTTGCATGACCACTTAGGTTTCTGTAGAATGGAAAAAGCTGGAAATTTAATTCATAACATATTGATTCAAATATATTTTTCATAACGAGAATTACTGTGCCGTCGTAAGATATACCTATTTATAGAGAAAATGTTTTATAATGGCCGCTAAGGCGCCGGTGTAGCTCAGTCGGTAGAGCAACACATTCGTAATGTGTGGGTCAACGGTTCGATTCCGTTCATCGGCTCCATTAAATCAAAGGCTTGCATTAATATGCAGGCCTTTTTTATTGCTCATGGCGCACTGATGGCGCACTTCAAAATAAAACGCCATAAAAACACCGCAATACTTGCCGTTCACCAGGCACAAAAAAAGCCGCTTGGTTAGCGGCTAAAGTTTCTTGAGAATTGCGTAAAAGTCTTTTTTAGTTTTTCCGGCTTGTATTGCCATGCTTTTTATAAGTTCTTGTGAAAATGGGGCTTTTGGGCAATCGACGGTGACTTTATATTTCCTTCTGTCTTTGATCAAAACCCATTGCTCATGCGAGCCTTTTTGGGTATCGAAGGCAAACCCCAGGTAGGTTAATATGGCCTTTAATTCTTTGCATGTTATAGGTGGATAATCTCCGCTCATGCGAGTCGAAGTGGCATCATTTCATTAAAAATGACGTTGGCTTTATGAAATATCGTGTTTGTAAGCCTAATAAAATAATATTCAAGCCACGAAGAAACAGGCGCTCGTCTGTTTAATAATTGGCTGCCATAGTCTTTGTCTTGCAACGCCTCGTCAACGTAAAAGGCGATTTGTTCTTCAAGCTTGCGCTTGGCTTCGTCAAATGATTCGCCTTGGGTAGCTAGGCATAAGTCCAGGCACACCGCCACCCACACACCTTCTTCTTGCTTGGCGTAGCATTTCACAATCAGTTGCCCTGGACTCATGATACGGCCATCCTTTTCATTTTAAACGCTTCGCCTTTACTGACTTTCTCGCTGATTGCACGTCCACGCGCCAAAGCCGCCAAAGCTAAAGGGTTTGGCTGTGCTTCGCTGATTTGTTGGACGAACCGCGCCGCATCTTTGCCGCTGAGTTCAACACGCCCGAATACGCTCGATTTGATTGCCATAGGACATTACCCCTTTGATTAATAGATTACCAAACGCTATTGTATTATAAACAGCCACAACAAAGCACAATCAACTATAAAAAAGCCGGTGTTACCCGGCATTGATTATTACGTTATCACATCGCTATAACTCAAATTTGAGTTAGTCTGTTTTGCCGCCTACGCTGGCTCGACGGCAACAATATATCGAAACTTCGTGCTCTCTGTGTCCTTCGTGCTTATTAGGAACTTTCACAGCCTCATCAGCTTAAGCTTGAATCCAAGGCATAGCCAAAGAACCAAGGGATGCTATGGTTTATTCGCGGCTTCCACTACCGATTTCATTGACGCCAAGCCCTGCTCAAACTGGCTGCCTACCATTTTATCGCAATTCATGACCAAGCTCATGGCCTTGCCGACAAAGTTATTTTTTCCATACATGCTCCATGTCACAACGGTTTCATTACCTTCAGGATTGAAGGTGAATTCGACCGTATTAGTCGCTTTGAACGGCTTTAGGAATTCCAGTTTAAATTGGATGAACTCATCAGGACGGCTTTCGGTAATTGTCATGCTCCCTTCGCCGACCTCCTTGTTGCCGGCCCATCTCATCAGCGCACCGGTCCCTGACGAAGGTCCCTCGAAAGAATTCTTCGCGGCAGGATCGAGTTTTGCCCACGGCGACCAGGTATCCCATCGATGTAAATCGTTCACCTCTACGAATACGGCTGACGCAGGGGCAGATATTGTGTTTGTGCGCGTAATACGGAAATCAGTCGCTTGCATGGCAACGACGACGATAAATGCGATAACGGCAATGGCGACTAAGATCAGGATTATTTCAAGCATGGCCTATTTACTCCGATTTTTAAGTATGGGAAATAAAATTATAGATCAATTTCGGATTATCAATTTGTTATACACTAGACTTTGCGTGTTAGATATTTTTTGTACTACTGAAATTTTCCCGCAACCTATAGGACAAGCCTCATGAAAAAACAAGATTTCCTGAAAGATGTGATAGAACACATCGACATCACGTCGTTTGATTCCAGCCCGGTGATAAACGCGATGCGCAAGATGTCGTTTTCATCCCGCGATACGGCGACGGCAAGCGATATTTTCTCGCGCATGATAAAAGACCGGGCTTGCAGTAATATCTTATGCCTGGCGGGAAGCACCAGCGCCGCAGGCTGTATGCGGATTTACGCCGACATGGTCAGGTACGGCATGATTGACGTTATCGTAGCGACAGGTGCAGCCATCGTCGATATGGATTTTTTTGAAGCGCTAGGCTTCAGGCACTATAGGGGCAAGCCGTTGGTAAACGACAAGCAACTGCGCGATTTGTATATCGACCGTATTTACGATATTTATATTGACGAAGAACAATTGCAGGCATGCGATGCGACCATCCAAACGATTGCCGATAACCTGGAGCCGCGCGCCTATTCATCCCGTGAATTTATCAGGGAAATGGGCCGGCATTTGAGCATCCATGCCGTTAAACCCGGCTCCCTGGTGCAAACAGCTTATCAACATAATGTCCCCATTTTCTGCCCGGCTTTTGTCGACAGCAGCGCGGGATTCGGCCTCGTCAAGCACCGGGTCAATCATCCAGGCGGCCATATCGTCCTCGATGCGGTCAAGGATTTCCACGAATTAACCCGGATAAAAATAGCCGCCGCCAACACCGGCCTGTTTGTGATAGGCGGCGGCGTACCTAAAAACTTTGCCCAGGACATTGTTGTTTGTGCTGAAATGTTAGGGCATAAGGCAGCCATGCACGCCTATTCGGTGCAGATTACCGTTGCCGATGTCCGTGACGGCGGCTGTTCGGGTTCCACATTCAAAGAAGCCTCATCCTGGGGCAAAGTGGACACCACTTACGAGCAGATGGTCTACGCCGAAGCCACTTCAGTGTTGCCACTCATAGCCAGTTATGTTTACCATCAAGGCGATTGGAAGGACCGCACACCTAAAGCATGGGCGAATTTTTTGGATGCCCAGTCGCAAGCACCAATCAAGTGATGTGCGCCATTTAATAGTTGCAGGTCGGCTTAGCCGTAACGTAACCCGACATCCTGGTACCCGGCTTTCGAGCAAAAGCTTGCCAATGTATTATTCAGACCCTTTGATTTAAATCTACAGGGCGCTTTGGAACAGAAAAGCATTGTCGAAGATATTGGTATAAAACAAAAACATATCAAGTTTCCGCATTGCTCGAAACCTACAACTCAAATCGGTATTCAATCCCCGCCCAGTAAGCGCGGGGCGCGCCGGGGCCGATGAGGGTGGTGTTGAGCCAGTCATTGGAATTGTAATTCCAGCCGCCGGGACCAACTGTCCCTTTTTCAGAGGGTGAAAAAGGATTGATGCCTAAACGCCCTGCCGTGGCATATTGGGTGTCGAACACATTGTTGATCATGCCAAACACCGTGAAACCTTTCGTCAATTCGTAACGGCTTTTCAGATTGAAAATAACATGACCGGATACCGTGCCTGCATCGGTAAATTGCCGCAGGCGGATCAGTTCCATACCCGTACCCGTACTATTGGGGCGTTCGATGTAGTCATACGCGCCTTGGCTATGCCCATTGTTCTCGTTGCCGCGCACAAACGACGAGGAATGCGCGACCATGCCGACCCCAAACTCCCATTTCCGGGTAAGATGCAAGTTGATGGAAACATTGAGGTTATGCAGCGGGATGCCGGGCATACGGTCGCCCGGTTTGATTTGGATCATATCCTGGATCGCTTCCAATGGCCTGCCCGATGCATCGTATTTGGGTTCCAACGGCGTACTGATCGCGGCGCTGCTATTGTGCGGGCTGACCATGAACAAATTGGATTGGAAAGTCGCTTCGGTCAGGCTGTAATTGGCGCGAAAATCGACGATACCCACTTTGCCGGAAAATCCCAATTCCAAGCCCTGCCTGCGGGTGTCGCCGATGGTGTCAAAAAAACTGCGGCTCGCGGTAATGCCGACCAGGTAAATGTCGTCGCGCAAATCGGTGCGATAAAGGCTGGTGTTCCATTCCCAATCCCCAAAAACCTTGCCGCGCATCCCCACTTCATAGGAATTGGCAAAGATTTGCGGTAAGTACGGGTCGCCGGACAGTGAAGTCGGCAAAGTGCAGGCCCCGCCAATAGAGGCGACGCTTTTCGGGACTTTAGGCGAATTCGGGTCGCCCGGCGTTTGCGGCACGAGTGTACTATCATAAGCGCAACCCAACTCGACGCTGGACGGGGTTCTGGTGCCTTGGCTCCAGTTAAAAAACAAGTTCAGCTCTTTCTCCGTCATCTGCGTGTCTTTGAATGGCAAATAACTGATGCCCAACGATGGATTGAAGGAATGGTATTCAAACTGTTCCGAAGTCGGCGTTTCGCTGTATTGGCCCAAGCCGTAATACGGGTCTTGCGATAGCAACACGTCTTTATCCCAGTTGGCCCGCAAATTGTAGTTAGGGTTTGCCGGACAGGAAGCCGGATCGGCGCCTTGGCAAACAATCACGGTGGGCCGGTAGGTATTGAGATCAACAATGTCGTGGAGATTCTCATATCCTGCCCGCGTCCTCGCCCTGAGCTTATTATTCACTTCGGTATGGTTAAAACGACCGGAAACACTCAGGTGCAGGTTATTTTTTGGCGAGAACGTCTCGCTAAAATAGCCGCTAAAGGTGTTGGATTTACCGGCAAAAGAATTGTTATGGATGCCCTCCCGCGCCGCGATAAACAGCGGGGCTATCGCTTTTGGGTCGAGGTAGACGCGGTGCGATGCGTCCATCAAGCTCAGGCGCTGGCTGGTGTCAAAATCAGAATCCGAGGCATCGACAGAACCTCCGACCATGAATTTATGCTGCTCGCTATCCCAATTGAGCTGCATGGTTGCACCGTCGGTCATTTGCTCAATCGCGGTGCTGCTCAACACACCAACCGGCGTACCGTTAACCCAACCCTTTGACGATAAGCCGGGACGTCGGTTGTTCGGGTCGCCCGCCGCGCCATTACGTGGCCCGGAAGTACGGCTAACGGGAACATAATTGACTTGGTCGCAATCGGTCTCCATAGCCGGTACTAAGGCGACATAATCCTGGTTGCGGGCGTTTAACGGTTTGTTGATACTGCCGGAATCAATCAGCCCATCAAAATTCCTGTCCAAACCATAGTCCGGCACACCATCTTTGTTGACATCCTGGTAACGGCAAACCGGTTGTCCGGTGCGCGTGCCCTTGGCGCGTAGCGGGTTGGCCCAACCGCTGTCCATGTCCTGGAAATCTTCATAAATATCCCCCGCAAGCGATTGCCGGTTGCTGTCGCGGCGGTAGATTTGTCCGGTCAGGCTGAGATTATCGGTCAAGTAAAATTCACCGCCCAACCTGTATTGCTGCAAATCGTTTTCGGTGCTGTCCGGCGAGCTGAACACGGCGGAAGGGTCTTGCTGGTACAAATCAGTCGGAACCAGGCCGTTGCCCAGTAATTGATTGCCCACCAGCAAAGTGCTGGCTTTTACGCTGAAACGTTCGCCGCGCCAATCAACACGGGCAAAACCTTGTTTGACCTGTGAAGGCGAATTCATCCGCCAGCCTTCTTCGTCAAATCCGGTAAACGCGATAAAACCGCCCAACACGCCGTTATTCCAACCCGCCGACACCTCGCCTTTTTTCCTATCCCAAGAACCGCCCTGGAAACCCAGGTTAACGCCGGGATCGTCAAAACCATTTTTCGTCCTTAGCGACAACGCCCCGCCCAAGGTATTCAGGCCAAACAGCGGATTGGAGCCCGGAAACACATCCATGCCCGACAACGCATTCATCGGGATTAAATCCCAGTTGACAATATCGCCAAACGGTTCGTTGACCCTGATGCCATCGAGAAACACCGACAAACCTTGCGGCGCGCCAATTTGCGGCGATGCCGAAAAGCCGCGATAGCTGATGTCCATCTGGAACGGGTTGCCTTGATAGTCGTTGACATTCACCGATTGCAAACGTGAATTCATCAGATCACCGAGACTGGTCGCCATTGAATCTTTAATGTCCTTGCTGGTGATGGATTGGACGTTGCCGGGAATTTGTTCTTTGGCTAATTGCAAACCTTCGCCGGGGCCAAACTTCGTGTATTTCTCGCCTTCAACCACTACGGCTTCCAATTCGACAGGCGTATCTTCTTGACTCGCTTCCGCCCAACAGAATCGCGCTGGCACAAGCAACAGGAAAAAAAATACAAGGTGCAAATCAGCCTTATCGAGCAGGAAAAATTCAGGATTTTGGGTCTGTGGCATGGCAAAGGCAATGGAAAAATGTTCAGGATTTTTGCCCATTCATGTCGGACAAACGGGTAGCCATGTTAGAAGCTATCGAAAAGACAGGGTATGGGAAAAATTCCCGAATGTTTCAGGAATTTTTCTTAATGTGTTGGCAGGCATATTCCGTAGGTTTTATTTTCTATAGAATCCGCCGGAATGTTGCTTCGTTTCGGAATGCCTGAACAGGTTCGGTTTCTGAAGCCCTGGCTCGTTGCGTAGACACACATCTACCCATAGACATTAGAAAAACAAAACGGCTATGAATAAACTCACTCTATTATTGGCGACACTGCTCTTAATAGGCGCCCTTGCTTTAGGATCGGCTTATCTAGTCATGTCCTCCAAAGCACCCGAATTTACGGATACCGTAGCAGAATCCCCAAAAAAGCTCGTACCTGACAGCACGGCTCATCAACTTACCGGACATAGCCAGCGGGGTATTGTAAATACCTCTAGGATAACTATCCCAGAACATCCGGACACCAAACAAGCCCCACACAAAACCGGAAAATTGCCCGGCATATTTCGCGGCGATTGGGGAGAAACGCCGGTTTACGCGGCGAATGACCGAGTCAATTTCGAAGGTGCAGCTTATCTCAGCCTATTGGACGATAACCAAAACCAGCCGCCGTCATTAAGCCCAGCCTATTGGCTTATCGTGAAAACAGTGGCGCTTAAAAACGCAGAAGATTGCCTGTTGACAGGGCCTGATGCACACTTAGATACCTGTGATTTTTCCCGGGAGAACAGCCTGAAAGATAGGGACTTGCAGGGCGCGGACTTATCCCAAGCGCGGCTGGGCGGCGATTTGGGGGCGGCTAACCTGAACGGAGCGAATTTAAGCGGTGCGGCGGTGATAGGGTCTTTGCTCATCGGCCCTGACACGCAAATGGATCATGCTAATTTGTCAGGTCTGCAATCGGACGGCAATAACCCGCTGATCGCTGAAGCGGCGACTATGAACAAGGTCAATTTTAGCAACGCCAATCTTTATGGCGCGAAGCTGAAAGCCGCCACGCTAACAGGTGCAAACTTGACGGGGGCGACGCTGACCAGCGCGGATATGCGTGCCAGCCACATGGAAGGGGCAGATTTAAGCAAAACCGATATAACTTACGCCAGACTTTCAGGGGCATCCTTCACAGGTGCAACGCTCAACAAAGCGGATTTATCGGAAGCCAACTTAAGCAAAGCCAATTTTTCGACAGCGAATCTGCACGATGCCAACCTGTCCGGTACAAATCTCGCTGAAACCAATTTATCCGGTGCAGACCTGAGCGGAGTCAATCTGACAGATGCCCAAGGCACGGATAGCACATTGCTTGACAGCGATACCCATTTCACCGCCGCCATTTGTCCCGATGGGGTGGTTGTAGACGGAAGACAAGCGACTACTTGTCTGGGACATGGATTCTGACAGCTCTCCCGCATCCACTCCATTATCAGAAAGGCAAACCCAATCACCATTAATCATTCAACAACTTAATCCAGGTGTATTCATGAAAAAAATCATACTGTCCACTACTTTGCTAGGTAGTCTATTAATAAACACCGCCCCGCTCATGGCAACCGGCTTTGTTGGTTTGCGGCCTAACGGCTTCGCCATCACAGGAGGCACAACGGCCTATGTTAGATGTAACCTGTCAGGAAATTTTGGTTCCAATCCTAATGGCTCCACTCCCCCAACTTTTTCACCCAACGGCGGTGCAAACAATACCTGCGCCATCCCCAACATCAATCCGCCTGCGGCAGGCTATGTCCAAACGGCAAGTGTCGTCCGCAATATTGTCATGAAAAACGCCTATACGCTTAACCAGCCCATTACCGTGGGAACGGTCAGCGATAAGGTTTGGCGCAACGGTAAAAACTGCATTTATGGTGCAAAAATCAGATTGAATAACATCGATTACGACCGTCGGGCGGCAAGCCCCGGCATCCAATATTTTGAAGTAAACGATTTTCTCCGTGCCGGTTTTAAAAACCGTGCTCCGGTGACAATTGCCTACCATTTCACATCCGCCGGTGCGGGAACCTCAGACGATGTACTGTACCGGGCTGGTTTGACGTTTACCTCGGCTGTCCATAAACAAGGCGACTCGGCCCGACCGCTCACTAGCGTCGCCCCGCTAAGCCAGAACTGGGTAGACTTCACCTCGGATATCAACTTCCGGGACGATGACGGCTCATCCGTCAGGGATTCATCATGGTTATTGGTTAAGTCCACTTGCACAACTGCGGCTCCGGCAACACTTATGGAGGCATTGAGGTTCCGCCAGATGGG
>SCST01000021.1 GCA_004299465.1 Methylovulum sp.
CCGGCCCAAAGCAGCACTGCAAAAAACCCGGCAACACGCGCAGGATTTCATCAATAAACGCCAGCGGCAAATCAACGCGCTCAGTGCGACAATGGATCGCCCTCCTGTCATCGTAGCGCCTTACGATGCCGAGTTATTCGGCCACTGGTGGTTTGAAGGGCCTTATTGGCTAGAGCATGTGCTGCGCCTGGCCGGCGAAAATACCAACGGCATTGAAGCGATGAGTTGCCGTGATTACCTGGATCAAGGATTGTCGTTGCAGACGGCAACGCCTTCCGCGTCAACCTGGGGGGATCAAGGTTATTCCAGTTACTGGATCAATGAAGCCAACGACTGGATCTGGCCTTTCCTGCACAAGGCGAGTGCGCAAATGGAAAAATTTGTCTGTGAACTGCAAGGCCTAACGGTTACACCGCTACAGGAAAGGGCATTAAACCAGGCTGTCAGGTCGATTTTGCTGGCCCAGGCATCCGATTGGCCATTTATTATGAAATCAGGCACAACGATAGCTTATGCCAATAAGCGGATTACCGACCACCTTGCCCGGTTCAACTATCTGCACGACAGTGTACGTAGCGGCAAGATTGATGAACGTTACTTGACCGCGCTGGAGATCATGGATAATATTTTTCCCGACCTTGATTTCAGAAACTACCGTCCGAACCCATGCCGGTAACTTCGCATTCCCATTCTTTCCGCAAAGATAGACACGCTGAATAACACCGCAATCCGCAAAGTCTCCTGCCGGAATCGGAGCGGATCGGTATGTTTTCTTTGAGATGTCGTCAACCGGCATATCCTCCTGTTCCACCGAACAGCACACTGGAGACAGCAAATGAACAAAATTCAACTGTTGACTGTTGAAAACCTGATTACCCGAAAAAAAAATGGGGTGCAGCAGGAACTGTCCTTCTTTATCCGGGTGGAAAACATCGGCTATAACAAGCAGGTAGAGGTTGTCTGGGCCGGCGAGGACGGCATCTGGCATAGCCTCGCCGCGCACTATCACAGCAAGTTAGGAACCGATAACGAATATTGGCAGGCCCAGGCAACATTCCATCTCACAGCCGAGCAATCGCTGCCCGGTAATATCGGGTTCGGATTGCGCTACCAGGCTTCGGGCGAGGAATATTGGGATAACAACGGCGGCCTTAATTATTCCAGCCAGGCCGATTCCGGCATACAAAGCACGCCCGGCAGCCCGGTTTTAAATATCGGCTTTCAGCCTACATTAAATGACAAGCAAAAATTCATCCCTATCACGGTAGCCGTCGATAAATCGCTTGCCGCCGAAAAAGTTACCGTACACTGGACGACCGACAACTGGCAGTCCACGCATAAAACCCGTTGTTATTTTAAACGCAAATACTGGGATAAAGAGTTCTCCAGCAATGCCAGGAACCCGAATCAATACGGCGTCCAGGTCTGGAAAGGCTGGCTTAAAATCGGCAATGCCTTTCGGGTGCAATACAGCATTGCCTGCGAAGGCAAGGGCCAAACGGTTTGGGACAATAATTACGGCAATAATTATTCGGCCAGCCATGACGCGCTGAAAGTCATGATACTTAATTTGCATTGCTACCAGGAAGACAACCAGGATTATAAGCTGTCGCAAATAGCCAAAGCGATTAACGAACTCAATGCCGATATGGTTTGTTTTCAAGAGGTCGCCGAATACTGGAACGACGGACGCGGGGACTGGAATTCAAATTCGGCAAAAATCATCAATGACCGCCTCAATACGCCCTACCATATTTATACCGACTGGGCGCATCTGGGTTTTGACAAATACCGCGAAGGCGTTGCCATTTTAAGCCGATACCCGCTATTAAAACAGGAGTCCGGCTATGTCTCGAACAGCGACGACCCCTTTAGCATTCATTCGAGGAAAGTCGTCATGACACAGGTGCAAGTGCCCTATCTCGGATTGGTCAATGTATTTTCAGCGCATTTAAGCTGGTGGGAAGACGGCTTCCAGGAGCAGTTTAAACGGCTTCACGACTGGGCAAACGCCAGGCATGACAGGCATGTCAAGGCGACCCTGTTGTGCGGTGATTTTAATGTCACGGCGGGCTCCAGCGGCTATTACCAGGTAGTCAATAACCATGATTATGATGACCAATATTTGGCGGCTAATACCGCCGGCTTGCCCGAAAAGAATTTCAGGGTCAATGACCCTTACTGGCAACACCAACTGATGAACGACTACCGTATCGATTATATTTTCACAAATAAAATCAGCGAACTGCGCGCCGTTTCAGCGAGAGTCCTGTTTACGGAGCACGATTACGGAAGCGTATCGGATCATTGCGGCTACTTCATGGTCTTCGAGCCGAAGCCGGTCCCAGGCTGATCAGTGGCTAAACTATGTGTGTTTCACAAGTGCTTGCACTAGAAATGGCCAGTCTTCGCTAAATGAGTTCGGCAAGCACTTATGAAACACACATAACTTATTGAATGGATATTACAATCCCAAAAGTTCTTGCGCAGTACTCTGAATATACTGTGCAAGAACTTTTGGGATTGTAATATTCGCAGCGTCATTTCACACGAGGTAACTACATGCAGTCGGCAGAACACTACGCCAGACCCATTCACGGCAATATGGGCGGCTATTTTCAAAGAAGCAACGATATTAAAGAAACCTTCGACATACGTTGGGGGAAAATCGATTTTGATGTGTTCTACGGCGCACAGGCCAATGTAAAAGTCATTTTAAAAATCTATCGCGACCATGCGGTCTGCGAGACCTATATTGTCGATACCGATGCTTATGACGTTCAATGGAACCGCCACAAACGATGTACGCGGGATTTTTATGTACTGCCGCATTCCGCGCATTTTGGACAGATTCTCTGCATTAAGTTCGCATTCCTGGTCCATCTCAATGAGCATTCCATTCCTTCCCAGTACGAATATATTTTCATGGACTGGCACCAGCTACAGGACGATCATCCCCAATACCGCGCGATTACCGGCGACTGGACGACCATCAGCACCTACCGCGCCTACGAACTGAACGCCAGGGAACTGCAAAGCGACGTCGACTGGTATAACCACCACTTTGAATCGCTGCAACTGACTCCCAAATTCACCAAGGGCCAGCAATACCACCCCTACCACCCGAAACGCTTTATCCATGAACATATCGATAAAGTGATACACAGCAAACAGGCGTATCCTGACCGGCTATGCACCATCAAGGTCAGCGTCGACTGCATTGATGATGCCGATTTCGTTACGCACCTGATTCATGCGCGCTACCAGGGCGTCCTGGTGCAATGCATTGTCGATTGGCGAAAAATGACGCTGACGAACAGCCATAATTACACCAGGCTGAAACGGGCGAACATCGAATTGTTAGGCGTTTTTTGCACTCCCCAGCATTACCTGGTAGAAGTTGAACCTGATATGCATACCAAATTCATCATTTTTAATAATGATGACTGCCTATTGGGTTCTTTTAATATTACCTTCGATCGCTGGTGGGCCAATTGGGAATCGGGCATGACCTTTCATTCCCAAGGCGTATGCCGCTTGCTCGATAATATCTTCCAAAGCCAGCGCGGCGGCGTTATTCAAAAATACGGCATCAACCCCTTAAGCCATTTCAACCTGCTTTATACCTTTGGCCGGCATACGATGCTGGGCGGCAAGCTATACCGCCCCCATCACGCCATTCTTGCTGAAATCCATCGCGCCCGGCATTCGATCAAACTTTCCTTGTTCTTGATCGGCGACCTGTTGGGCGAACATCATGACAGCGTGATAGACGCCTTGATACAGGCAAAGAACCGGGGGGTCGATGTGCACATACTTTTTAACGGACACCTGGCCAGGCTCGGAAAAGTCGGTGAAGAACGGCCTATGGCGGAAGAACTGGAACGCCCTCTTTTACCCGCTGTGCAGCGCCTGAAATCAAGCGGGATACCGGTCGGCCTGGTTTATGGACAGGCCAATCACCCGGTGCCGTATTCCCCTATCCATTCCAAATACTGCATCGTTGATGAGTCTATTGTCATCGAAGGTAGTTTTAACTGGTACAACACCTCTGTCTTCTCGCATGATTTATTAGTGGTCGCCAACAACAGGGAAGTCGCACAACCTTATCTTTATGAGTTTTACCAAATACAGCGCTTGTTCAGGGTGTATTATTAACACTTACGCTCCACCAAGCGACCATCCCTGGCCCTGAATACCGGTATCCATCCAGCATGACGGTTCTGGCTGAAGCATCTTGCTAATCCAAAGGAAACGCCAGCAGCTCAAACCGGCCGAATAATCACCGCCGTGCGCAAACGCGTTTTGCCGAAACAGGACATCCGGTCAAAATCCTCGCGGGCAATCGGGATAAACTGGCAGTCCAGCTCGCTTTGCCGGCCTTCGTCCGGGTCGGAATCGTGCATGTACAGGCAATCGTCATCAAAACCGCTCATGACGACCCAATGCGGCGCCTTCTTTCTATCCATCAGGTAAGTGCTGATCAATATCAATGGAATAGCCCCGGATTTGAACGCCGCAATCAGTTCATCCTGGGTAACATTGGCGTACTGTATCGTTATCCCCTCTTCTTCCGCCTCGCGTTTAAAG
>SCST01000203.1 GCA_004299465.1 Methylovulum sp.
GCAACATCCATACCGGATTAATCTCGGCCGAAAAACCTTTGAAATTATGAGAGAAATACTGCCGGGAAGAAGTGCGAAAAACCATACGGGTGTCGTCTATATAACAAATACAACAAAAATAGCGACAGATTGCCGCAAAACCGACATAACCAAGCGAATGGAAACGCCTGCCCCGGCCTGTAACTTATCTAGCCAAACCGGCAATTCGGTGTAAAAATGGCTTCATTTGATTTAATCGTTACTTAAAAATCCCGGCACTCATCACCCCTCATGCCTCATATCTGCCAACACGGCCACAGCACCAATTTAATTGGCTTGGCGACAGCTTGCATCGCCAGCCCTGTCTTTAACGAACACCCTAAACCGCTGCATATTTCCGGCACCCGTGAATCGGCTTCAGGCTTGTTTGAGCAATTGGCCGAACAAACATCGTTGGCTGATTGCGGCCGGATATTCCAGGATTATATGTGCGTCGTCTTCGGCTTTGAAACCGAGCAACGGCTAAGGAACGATCATTTAGGGAGGCGACGTTACCGCAACAGTTATCTTAGGCTTATCCAGGATTGGGGCTTGGATTCAAACAATGCCCAAGGCGCGGTGTTCAAAGGCTGGGTCGAAAGCCGCTTCGGGCTTTATCCGACTTATCACAAGCAGCATATAGCCAGTTTCGTCAGCAGGGACTGGATCACTTATATCGAAGAAAAAATGAACAGCCGTTACCACAACAACTGCATTTACATGCAACTGGACCTGCTTTACGAATATTGCCAATGGGTTATCGAACATTTCCGGTTCCCGGAGTCTACGCATAAAACCCTTTATCGCGGCGTCACGACACTGGATGATCACTGGATAGTCCAGGGCGAGGATAAACAGCATAAAACCGTCCGTTTCAACAGCATTGTTTCGTTTACCGACCGCCGCAGCATCGCCAGCGAGTTCGGCGCTTATATCCTCGAAGTTAAAGTACCTATGGTTAAGCTGGTATTTTTTAATGATTTGCTGCCGCACCATGCTTTGCACGGCGAAGCCGAATACCTGGTGATAGGCGGCGATTATCGCGTCAAAGTGCAGCGGTAATGCTTTGTCCACGAAAGACACGAAATAAACCGCATGTTGTATGCACAGCATTCATTCTTTTTGGCGCGATCTGCAACAGGGTATCCCTTTGAATATTTTCGTGGTTCTTGTGCCCCAGAGGGTATTCGTGACTTTCGTGAACAATGAATTTTCCCCGCTTAATGGAGAGCTACAATGACGGTATTGGATAAGGCTTTAGCCGCTTATTTGGGTTTTGCCTGTGGCGACGCGCTCGGCGCGACGGTAGAGTTCATGTCGCCGAAGCAAATCCAGAAACGCTACGGCGTGCATAGCGAAATGATCGGCGGTGGTTGGCTGGCGCTGGAAGCAGGCCAAGTCACCGACGATACGCAGATGTCGTTGGCGCTGGGACAAGCCATTATCGACCACCGGGGCTGGAACATCCGCGCTGCCGCCGATAATTTTGTCGCCTGGCTTAACAGCAATCCGCCGGATGTCGGCAATACCTGCCGGCGCGGTATCGTGCGTTACCGCGATAACGGCGAACTCTACGGACTGCCGCGAGACGATGACGCAGGTAACGGCGCCTGCATGCGCAACCTGCCGGTGGCGCTCGCGACCTTGACCCGGCCGGATTATTTTGAAGCATGGAGCCTTGAGCAATGCCGCATCACGCATCATAACCCATTGTCCGACGCGGCAACTTTAACGCTGGGGCGAATCGTCCAGCATTTAATCAACGGACAAGACATAGCCGTTTGCGAGCAGGAAGCCGAACTGTTGATCAGCCGATACGGCGAATTCGCCTATAGCCCATACCCCGGCAAGGCCTCGGGCTATATCGTCGACACCGTGCAAACCGTCTTGCATTATTTTTCCAATACCGACAGTTTTGAATCCTGCCTGATAGCCACCGTCAACCAGGGCGGCGATGCCGACACGACCGGTGCGTTGGCCGGTATGCTGGCGGGGGCTAAATACGGTGTTGAGCAGATTCCCGAGCGCTGGTTAACGCGATTGGACCAACAGGTTGCCGCACAAATTCGCCAACAGGCGGCAGAACTTACCGGGCTTGCGTTATGAGTGGCGAGTCATCGCATCACATGCCGTAACCGTAAGCCCGTCAGCACCAGAGTCGCCGCATAGACGACCATCCCTACCATGATCCATTTCAGCAAATTAATAACGCGCTCGCCCGGACTCCACAGGTTCCAGCATTGCGCATCAACCAGGTAATAAAGGCTGATGAACATTGCGAGGCTTGCCAACGTCACCCGCAGCAAAAACAGTCGCCAACCGTTTGCAGGCTTAAAAACCCGGTCTTGCGCCAATTTTTTCAGCAGCAACACGGCATTCAAAACAGCTCCGAGGGATGTAGCCAATGCCAGTCCGGCATGCGCCAAAGGCACAGCAAGCACGTTCAGCACCAAGCTGGCGAGCATCGCATAGATGCCGTAACGCACCGGCGTTTTCAAATCCCGGCGCGCGGTAAATCCCGGCACCAAGACCTTGACCAGGAGATAAGCCGGCAGCCCTATCGCATAAGCCCTAAGACTTTGCGCTGCATAATGCACATCATCGGCACTGAACTCATGGTATTGAAATAAGGTTGACAACACCGGTTCAGCGAGCGCCAACAGGCCTGTCATAGCGGGCAGTCCGGCCAGTAAAACCAAGCGCAAGCCCCAGTCCAACGAATTGGAAAAGCTCGCCGGATCTTCTGAGCCATGATGTTTAGCCAGGCTGGGCAAAATAACCGTTCCCAGTGCAAGCCCTAGGACGCCTAGCGGAAATTCCACCAGACGGTCGGAATAATACAGCCACGACACGCTACCAACCGCCAAAAACGACGCGATCAAGGTATCCAGCAGCAGGTTAACCTGCGTCACCGATACGCTGAATATTGCCGGTGCCAACTGGTTGATAAGCCGCTTAACGCCGGCATCATGAAAATCCGGACGTAATCGCGGCATCAGCCCTAAACGCATTAATGGGGGGATTTGAAACAACAGTTGCACAAGACCCGCGGCAACGACACTCCACGCCAATGCTGTCACCGGCTCTGCCATTAGCGGGGCGAGCCGGGTGGCGCCGATAATCATACCGATATTGAGAAAAGCAGGCGTTATCGCAGGAACGACGAATTGCCCGTGGGCATTCAACAGGCTGCCGGCAAAAGCAACCAGGGCAATAAAGCACAAATAAGGCAGCATGATCTGTAACATCAGCACCGCCGATTCATGTTGCGCACCCTGCCATGCGAAGCCCGGCGCAAGCAATCGGACCAGGACCGGTGCCACCACGATGCCGGTCAAGGTCATCAGCACCAGCAGCACCGCCAACGTGCCTGCAGTCTTGTCAACAAACTGCTTTAATGCCGCATTACCGCCCTGCTCCCGGTAATCGGCCAATGCCGGCACAAAGGCATGGGCAAAAGCGCCTTCGGTAAACAGGCGGCGCAAAAAATTGGGTATCTTAAAAGCCACAAAAAAAGCATCGGTGGCTAAATCAACACCAAAAATACGCGCAATCAACATATCCCGGACAAAACCCAAAATACGTGAAATAAACGTCATGCTGCCGACAGCTACAGTCGATTTAAACAGTTGCCTGCTCAAAGCCGGCCCTCATTCATGATTAAATTTGACAATAATAGCATTTATGAAGATAATGCGGGGCTATTTAACTTAAACAAAGAATCAAGACATTATGGCTAATACAGCACAAGCTAAAAAGCGCGCGAAACAAGCGGAAAAAAGCCGTATTCGCAATGCAGGACAACGCAGCAACTTACGCACTTTCATTAAAAAAGTTATTGCCGCTGTTAGAGAAGGCGACAAAGAAAAAGCGCAGGCAGCTTACAACACTGCTGTGCCTATTATCGATTCTGCCGTCAACAAAGGCATTATTCACAAGAATAAAGCTTCACGCAGCAAGAGCAGACTGAATTCAAAAGTAAAAGCCATTGCATAAGCACTGGCTTTTACTTAAATAACAAAAGGCCGGACTCCTAAGTCGCGGCCTTTTTTATTGCCAGGAATAAATGCCTATGTTCTTTCCGGCACCCAGTAAATAGCCAGCCAATCGTTATACGACCGGTCATCGTCTTTTCTTTTTCTCGTATAATCGCGACGATCGATACGGCGATCGGCGTTCACGTCGGCACAGTCGGCTTTTATCGACCAACATTGCTCTGTCCATTCTTGAAATGCCGCGCGTATCTCGGCACTTTTTGCGGTCTTATCAAGACCATTGACTTGGCCGTCGTGATTAACATCGGCAAGCGCAAAATAATCAATCGCAATGGTCTGCTTGATATGGTCGACGAAACGGGAAACGCGCGTATAAACGCCATAACGGTTAGGCCTGGCGCACCCCGTCCCCCAACTGGTAATCCCCGCCAATACCCAATTGCGTCCCTGGGTAATCATCAAGGGACCGCCGCTATCACCGCTACAGGTATCTTTACCGCCTGCGGCCAGGCCCGCACACATCATGCTGTCGGTAATCCTGCGCTCACCATAGCTGCGTTTGCATAACGCATCGGATTTAACAGGAACGCTCACTTCCTGCAAAATACCGGGGTAAGTATCCTCTTTTTCATTGAGCAAGCCCCAGCCGATAACCGTAGCGCTGATACCGTCCAGCCTTGCCGTTCCTTGTACCAGCGGCAAGCTGACGGCATCCTGTACCGGCGCTGTTAATTGCAGCAACGCCAAATCGTTATCTTCGGAATCGGCATCATAATCAGGGTGGACGATAATGCGCTTAACCGCGACCCGCTGGCCGTTATCTTCCGTCAAGTCATGAATATTGGCGATGACATCCAGTGTCCTCACCGTCTCGCCCTGCATACAATGCGCTGCGGTAATCACCCATGTCGGGCTGATGAGCGTACCGCCGCAAAATTGCCCATCATAAGGAAAAACATTTTTAACGACCAGGGCCACCATCCACGGCCATTGCCCGAGCGCAGCATCATGACCACCGACGATACGCGTATCGGCAGCTTCAGCAGTTAACACTAAAGGTAGACACAAGGTTAATAAGACAGCATTCGCGCATTTTTTAAATGTCATCATGAATCTCCTGTAGTTCATTGAAGCCGAAGTATAGCACGCAAGCCTGGGTTACAATGATGGACAAAGTAAACGCCGACGGCTTATTTACCTGTTTCTCACGGAGAACAATATGAAAAAGCAGTTGCCATTATGCGCGGACAGGTTTGTTAGCATCACCTGCCCCCAAATCACCCAGGACGTCATTTATTTGACCGGCATAACGCCACCTCTCCGGCGTAAACCATAACCTACCCGATAAACATCAGGCATGTTGATTCTGCCGTCAAGCATTG
The DNA here is from genome assembly GCA_004299465.1 of Methylovulum sp. Lineage (GTDB taxonomy): Bacteria > Pseudomonadota > Gammaproteobacteria > Methylococcales > Methylomonadaceae > Methylovulum. The sequence goes on from SCST01000203.1 coordinate 5,396, forward strand.
GCTGAAAAATACCTAAAACAATCAAATCCTTTTGGATACCTTCGTAACCCTGTTCTAAACGGCTCGGTGGCAACCGGACACCTTCACCATCGATAGACTGTAATTTTTCTTTAATTGAGTCTTGTTTCCAGCGATCTACAATCGCCTCAAAATCACAGGGGACATTCATTCCTTTCAAAGTCCCAATCAATACTTCTATCCAGCGATAATCTTCTTTTAACTCTTCAACTCGAATTTGCGAAGCTTTCTGCACACCCTTATTAATCGCTTGATAATGCAAAGGAAATTTTTGATCTTTTATAACTTCTTCTGAAGCTGCTTCGCGTAAAGCTGCCAAAAAACTGCGTGGACTGACTTGACCGTAGCCGTCACCCAAGTGATTGGGCAGCCAAGTATAGGTATTACCACGCTTAGCGTCTGTCCCCATCCATTTACCGACCAACTCATGAAAAACAGTCTGTTGGACAGACTCGAGTCTACGCATTTCCTCAGGAATCATCCAGATGCCTAAGTCATGTCGCTTCCATTTTTGCTTAAACATCCTGTTACAAACATCGCGGAATTCCTTACTCCCCTGAGGAGCGTTTCCCAAGTATTGCCATAACAAGTTAAACAGCTCGAGCTTGTTCCATTCCAGTGAAACTTTATTGGAAATAATTTTTGAGCCATCGGGAAAAGAATAAACATACGGGTCTTCCAGCATGTCGGGACGGATAAAAATTTTTAAACGAATGGCTTTAAATGAACGAAATTCCAAGGCCACTTGCAACAACCCTTTCAGCAAATCTTTTAATGACTTCCAATCATCGGCGGTACGATCCAATGCATCGAACAATACGATATGTTTTTTCCCGTGCTGATCCAAGTGCTTATCGATTTGCACCAGCCTACGATCCAGTTCCTCATAATGACTTTGAAAATGGCTGATTTTTTCTGGCCACAAGGAATCCTTTGCTAAACCAAAACCATCTTCCAATAAAATATTCCAAGCAACCACTGTGAGCCAAATGGTTTGTGCATCGGTATTTCTCAATAAACTGGACAAGATTCTTTTATCGGGGTAGTTATCAGAGCGAGCTAACCCGAATCCTGCACTGCACTCGATATTCGCCAGCTCTGCCCGTGGTGACAAGTCGGCAACCAATCGGCGGCGCTCCGGGTCTTGTAATTCCAGCCACCACTCACTTTTGCCTGCCCCTCGAATACCCTCAACTAACACATTGTCAGGATGTAGGGCTTTAGTATGACTGGCCGGCACATAAAAATATTGTTTATCAATCGGAACGCCTTTTGAATCAATCGACTCAGGAAGGGCTAAAAACGCTTTACGAATAGCATCGACAGGGAAAACACTCATAATATTATTCGCCTAAAACAAGTTCTGTAGCGGTCTGCAAGAAATTGCCGTAGTAAGCATTTAATTGTGCACCATTGATTATGAAATAATCCCCCGATTGGGGGTTAAATTCTTGAAACGTAATGTTCCATAAAATTTCAACAGGAAAATGAGGAGCTGAGCTATCGCCCAGTGCAAAATTAAACACCTCCAGTTCTTCTGCTTCTTCGTAGATGGTTTCTGAAAACAGGTTATACGCGGACTCGCGGCAACGCGACAAATAATCTTCCCTTCCTAATTCCGGGACCATGCTCGCGACGATTTTCAGGTTGTTCCTAAACGCTGACAAATTAACATTCCATTTTTGCCAATGGCTAAACAAATAACGGTAAGCTTGCCAGGTTTGCGGGGTGTTGATAGCAAACAGAAACGCCATATCCGTCAAGCGGGTGATGGCGATGGCGGCAATATCATGAATACCGGCGCGGCTATCCAGCAAGACAACATCCGGTTTTTCCTGGGCTTCCAGTTGCTGCAATAGTTGGGCGAGGCGGTGGGCAAAATCGACGATTTTTCCCTCTTGATTGATGTCCATGTACACGCGTGACAGTTTGGCAATATAGTCTTGCTCTTTGCCACCTGCGGCGGTGACAACCCGAATCACGCCTTCGGTGTTTCCGGCTAAAGGGCTGGTCGCGACCATATCCATCAACAACTCGCGATCCGCTTGGCCCACGGCTTCTTCAACCAACCAATCGACCACGCCGAAATCCGGCAATCTGGCTTGCGGCAACAGGATTTGCCCTATGCCTGGCGATTCCAAATCCAAATCGACGACTAACACTTTTTTGCCGAGGTTTGCCAAATGCCTAGCCCAGATAGCCAAGGCACTGGAACGGCCTACGCCGCCTTTGATGCCAAATAAAACAGCGCGAGGCGGGTGTTGTCCAAATCCTTTAATAGGCTGACGTAGCCAGTCCTGGCTTGTAATTTGTTTATCCAGTAAAAAAATCGGTGGTTCAGTATCGGGAATAAGAATTTTATCGGGCGAGCCGGTGATGCTTTGGCTATTAAAAAAGTCTGTTTCGTACAAAAAAATAGCTTCGGCAGAATAGGCAAAGTTTCCTAATGATTGTGTCAAACTTGCCGCCAAATCTTGATGCTGTTCAGTTGGCCCGCCGCGCAAAAACAGGCGGATTTTTCCGTAAAGGTCGCGGATTAAGATGGGAGGCTCTTGTCCTAACGCTTCATAATGCGTTTTCGTGAATTGCTTCGCGATGGGTAGAGCGTCTTGGAACCTGACAGCTGTGCTCATTGAATAACGCCATCCGTAAATAATTCTTGCAACAAATTTTGTAACGCCATAGTTGCCGTACGATGCGAATCGGCACGCTGTTGATCAAAATGACGTTCATGGGCGTAGCGCTGAAAAATGTCCCAATCGCTAAAACCGTTGATGTTTGGCAAAGCATGGCGGGCAAGCCGTCCTGAAAAATTTATGGAAAAATGATTCCATAAATCCTTTGAAAGGCTTTGTTCAAAATGCTTTTTATGATCTCTGTTTGTAAAATCGCCAGTTGCTTGATCGACACAGCTTGGTTCCAAGCCAACAATAATCCGTTTCAAAACACATTCGGCAGACAATCCATAAAGCTGGTCTGCATTTGCCCAACGGGAGTTCTGGTATAACAATTCCCCCATCACGATAATGACGGTTGGCGGCATTTTTAAAATCAACCCTCATTGTATTTCAACTCAATAATCCCGCCACCCAAACAAACCTCGCCATCATAAAACACCACCGACTGGCCCGGCGTAATCGCCCGTTGCGGCCGGTCGAAAGTGGCTTTGCAGCGGCCGTCAGGCAAAGGTTCCAGACAGCAGGCTTGGTCGGGTTGGCGGTAGCGGGTTTTCGCGGCGCAACGCAAAGGTTCCGTGAGCGGCTTGTTATTGCACCAGTCGAGGCTGCCCGCTTCCAGCGCGTTATGCAGCATTAACGGGTGATAATGGCCCTGACCGACAACCAGCACATTGTTGTCCAGATCCTTGTCCAGCACATACCAAGGCTCGTCGGGCGCATCTTTTACGCCGCCTATGCCTAAGCCCTGACGCTGGCCCAGCGTGTAATACATCAAGCCGTGGTGCTTGCCGATCACTTTGCCTTCCGGGGTGCGCATGTCGCCGGGCTGGGTCGGCAGATAGCGCTGCAGGAATTCCCTGAATTTGCGCTCGCCAATAAAACAGATGCCGGTGCTGTCTTTTTTCCTATGGTTATCAAACCCGGCTTTTTTAGCTAGTGCACGAATTTCCGGTTTATGCAAATGACCGATAGGAAACAATGTACGCGATAATGCCTTTTGCCCTAAGGTATAAAGAAAATAGCTTTGCTCTTTATTCGGGTCCAGGCCTTTCAATAAAAAGTATTCACCGTTTTTTTCCGCTACACGGGCATAATGGCCCGTCGCAATGTAATCAGCCCCCAGGTCATCGATCGCATAATTCAAGAAGGCTTTGAATTTAACATGTTTGTTGCACAGGATATCAGGATTCGGCGTGCGTCCGGCCTTGAATTCCGACAG
>SCST01000204.1 GCA_004299465.1 Methylovulum sp.
CTCTTCGGCAAGAAGATTTTCCATCGCCTTGGGCGTACTGGCAAATAATGCGTAACTGGTCATAAAATAAAATAAAAGGCCTTGTTTTGCACAAGGCCTTTTATTTTATTTTATGACCAGTTACGCATTATTTGCCAGTACGCCCAAGGCGATGGAAAATCTTCTTGCCGAAGAGCTCCAGTCGCTGGGTATTCACAATATTAAAACGACGATGGCCGGCGTCGCTTTTCAGGGCGATTTGGAAACGGCTTACCGCGCTTGCCTATGGTCAAGAATAGCAAACCGGGTTTTACTGGTTTTGGGCACATTTGATGTCAAAACCCAGCAGGATCTTTACAACGGCGTGCAAAAAATCGACTGGTTTAAGCATCTTAACCCCGAAGACAGTTTTGCCGTCACCTTCAGCGCAAAAAACTCCCAGGCGATCAATAACACCCATTTCGGCGCATTAAAAGTTAAAGATGCGATTGTCGACCAGATGCGCGCACGTTTTGGTACGCGGCCTGTTATCGATACCGAGCAGCCCAATATCCGCATTAATGTCTATCTTTCCGGTGAAAGCGCGCAGCTCAGCCTGGACCTGTCCGGTGCCAGCCTGCACAGGCGCGGTTATCGCGACATCACGATTAAAGCACCCATCAAGGAAAACCTGGCGGCGGCGATGTTGTTGCGCAGCGGCTGGCCGCGCATCGCAGCGCTTGGCGGGTCATTAATCGACCCGATGTGCGGCTCAGGAACATTGTTGCTGGAAGGCGCGATGATAGCCGCCGATTATGCGCCCGGCCTGTTGCGCGATTATTACGGCTTTACCGGCTGGAAACAACACGATGCCGAGTGCTGGCAAAAATTGCGCGCCGAAGCCGAGCAACGTAAAAAAGCCGGTTTGGCTAAATTACCGGTTATCGTCGGCTTCGATCAAGACCGCCAGGCCGTTAACGTGGCGCTGACCCATATCGCTAATGCCGGATTACACAACAAGATTCATGTCGAGCGCCGCGATATAGAAGATGCCGCGCCTGCAGAAAGCTGGAAGCCGGGGCTGCTGATCTGCAACCCGCCTTACGGGGAGCGTTTAGGCGAAGCGGCGGACACCGCCGAATTGTATACAAAATTCGGCGCTTCATTAAAAGCGCATTTTATTGGCTGGAAAGCGGCGTTGATAATCAGCGACCCTGAGTTGGGGTTTCGTTTAGGCATACGTTCACAGAAGCCGGTGACCTTATATAACGGCGCGCTGGAATGTAAGTTATTGCGCCTGGACATCGATGAAAGCGCTTTTTTTATTCCGAAGGCAAAAACATCCGAAGAGCGCCTGCAGCAAGTAGCCGAGAACAGTCAGCAGGCAACGCCGGATGCCGGTGCGGAAATGTTCGCAAACCGCCTTAGCAAGAACCTGAAAAAACTGGATAAATGGGCGAAGCAGCATAGGATAAGCTGCTATCGCGTCTACGACGCCGATTTGCCTGAATATTCCGTTGCCGTGGACATTTACCAGGGTGAGCAGACCTGGGTCAATGTGCAGGAATACGAACCTCCGAAAACCGTCGACCCACACAAAGCTAACCTGCGGCTGGCGGGACTGTTGGCCGAAATACCCAAAGTGCTGGCTATTAGTCCCGATCATGTTTTTTTAAAAATACGCCGCAAGCAACGCAGCACCGAGCAATATGAAAAACACGGCGATAGCGGCCGGTTTCACTGTATTGAGGAAAACGGTTGCCGCTTATTGGTCAATTTTGAGGATTACCTCGACACCGGATTGTTCCTGGATCACCGGCCGATACGCCTGATGATTCAGCTAGCCGCCAAAGACAAGCGTTTTTTAAACCTGTTTGCGTATACCGGCAGCGCGACGGTACATGCCGCAGTCGGTGGGGCCAAGTCGACAACCACGGTCGATATGTCCAATACCTATATCAATTGGGCGAAAAATAATATGGCGCTGAATAAAACGGCCGGGCAGCATGAGTATATCCAGGCCGATTGCCTGGAATGGCTAGCCCAGGAAGCAGGGAACCCGCATAGCAAACACTATGAGCTGATTTTCCTCGATCCGCCCACTTTTTCCAATTCCAAGCGCATGGATGATGCGTTCGACATACAAAACGCCCATGTGGCGCTCATCCAGCAGGCCGTTAAATTGCTGGCCCCCGGCGGCGTATTATATTTTTC
>SCST01000205.1 GCA_004299465.1 Methylovulum sp.
CTGAAATACACGCCTGGCGCGTTTATTATGGAAAAACTGCTCTACAAAAGGGTGCTTGCTGCTTAAAACTGAAGCCAAGGTACCGTAAGCAACCAATTGCTGATCCGCCAATACGGCGACCTGGGTGCATAAGTCCCTGAGAATATCCAAATCGTGGGTCACCATAACGACCGTAACCTGCAACTCCCGATGCAGTTCTGATAATAACAAAACAAAATCCTGGCTAACAATTGGATCGAGTCCTGAGGTCGGTTCATCGAGCAACAGCAGGCTAGGCTCCATTACCAGCGCACGAGCCAGCGCAACCCGCTTGATCATGCCGCCGGACAGATCCGCCGGTTTTAACCAGGCATCTTTAGCCGCCAGCCCTACACTTTCCAGCTTCATAAATACCAGGCGGCTAATCAGGTTATCGTTATTCAATCCCAGCTCCCGCAACGGGAAAGCGATGTTTTCAAAAACGCTTAAGGTACTGAATAACGCGCCTTTCTGGAACAATACGCCGCAATTGTTACGTAAGCGCTGTCCGTGACCCGCCGCCACATTTTTCAATGATTGGCCCATCACGAATATTTCACCCTCGCTGGGTTCTTGCAGGCCGATAATCTCACGCAGCAAAGTCGTTTTTCCGCAACCGGATGCTCCGACCAGGCCCAGAATCTCACCCTGCGACAGGCAAAGATTAATGTCCTTGTGAATAAGCTTATCGCCAAAGCGGGTTGAAATATGCTCCAGCCGTATCGCGCAAGACCCGGTCACGGCATACCCACATCCATAAACAGTATCGCAAATACCGCATCGTTCATAATCACCATAGTAATCGAGACTACAACCGAATTAGTGGTTTCATTACCCAGGCTTTCCGTATTAGGCTTGATACGGAAACCGAAATAACAGGCAATTAAAGCAATCACCAGGCCAAATACCGCGCTCTTGCCCAATGCAATCAATATATTTATCAACGGAACGGCATCCGGCAATTGGCTCAAAAACTGCTGATAATTAATATCCAGGGTATTTTGCGCCGAAAACATGCCGCCGATCAGCGCCAGCGCGCTGGTCCAGACGCTGAGTAACGGCATCGCAACCGTCAGCGCCGCAACTTTAGGCAAGGTCAAACGTATCGAGTGGGAAATGCCCATCGCCGATAAGGCATCCAGCTCTTCAGTCACGCGCATAATACCGATCTGCGCCGTCATCGCCGAACCGGAGCGTCCCGCGACAAGAATAGCGGCAAGTAATGGTCCCAGCTCACGGATAATGCTCAAGCCCAGGATATTGATAATATAGATTTCCGCGCCGAACATTTTCAGCTCCAGTGCAGACAAATAACTGAGCACAATGCCTATTAAGAAACCCACCAGCGCAGTGATGCCCAAGGCCCTGACGCCGGCATCATAAATCGCTGAAGACATTTCCAGCCACGGCACTTCGCGCGGGTGGGCCAGCAAATAAGCACCATCCAAAACCAGCCGACCCAAGATAACGACAAAACCCGACAATCGCTCAAAAATACCCGATATGAGTTGATTCAAGCGGCTAATCGACAAGGTCGATAAAGCATCCACCCGCTCGGGAGCAGGCAGTTGTTGAGACTGCCAGCGCTCAAACAGGCCTTGATGCTCCGGCCTCAACCATAATCTGGCCGGTAAGCGCTCTCCCCATGCCTGCCATAGCATCAGTGCACTGGCACTATCTAACACATTGACCGGGCGCATATCCCATTGCAAGTCTCTGCCGGCCGCTATCCGGCTGATTTTTTTTTGCAAATCAGGCGCTATGGCAATGTTGCGGAGATTCCAGTTGCCTGACAATTTAGCATAACATTGCCCGTCATCCTGCTCGATGAGTTCCAGTAACGGTGGCCTGTCCTGATTTGTTTGGGTATCGGTATTCATCATCACTCATGCTTGCTTGCAAACAATGGTGAGCAGTCTATCCGATTATTCGTCGGCAGCCATAAAAATTTGTAAACGCTGACTACTCTGAATGCCCATTCCGCTGTACGTCACAAAATACAATCTTAGACCTGCTGGGTGCGAATATCCACGGCAGAAAGAGCTGCTCTGGGGCTATTGATGTCAGTGATCTAGGGGGGCTA
>SCST01000206.1 GCA_004299465.1 Methylovulum sp.
CCCAACGCATTGATGGTTTTTTCCGCCGATTTTTCGGTCACATAGCCGATCACCGAATTGATCAGCACGACGCTGATGATAACGATTGTGTCGGCGGCGCCTCCGGTGGCCAGCGAAATAACCGCCGAGATGCCGAGCATCGCCACCGGCGCGGACACGAATTGCGCAAAAAACATCTGCCAGGACGAGCGCCTGAGCTGCTCGGATAAGCGGTTGGCGCCGTACTGCGCCAGCCTTTGTGCGGCGGCTTCTTGGCTCAGGCCTTGTTCGTTGCCCTGCACGAAATGGATGACCCGCGTACCTGAGAGGGTGTGCCAAAGCTGTAGCGGCTGGGTTTGATACTCGCTGACTTCAGCTATTTGCCGCGGCTCTTTTTTAAATTTTCGCGCTATCGGCTTTTTCGACGGGCGATCGATGCTCTCGGTGTGGCGAATAATGGGACAACCCAATTGCGCTTCCAGCAATTGGGCGATATGAAGCGGCATTTCCCGGCTGTTTTCAGGCGGCGTATATTCGATCAACAGGTTGCCGGTCAAGGTATTGGCGCGCACCAGCCTGACTTCATCGAGAACCGTCAGTCTCGATTCTAGGGCCGCGCGCAGGCGGTCGTTTCGGTACAGGCCCGGCACCTTGATTCGGGTTCGCCCCATGACCCGGTCATGAACGATCAGCAGGTAATGTTGCGTTTTGTCATCTTCTGTATCGAAATCCGTCATCGCTGACCTTCAATGAAATTTATCGAAACTATCCTGGAAGTTTAGGCGGTTTGACCGTTGATATACATGCAGTACGAATTGATCAACAGGAGTAATAACAACACCCAACTGATCCAGCCTACCATTTTTAATATACGTTGCTCAGTACGGAAAAACAAACCGATGATCGCAAAACCGGTCATGATTAATGCAGTCACAACCGAAACCGTATGCACCGGCGAGATTTTCGAAAAAATCGACCCCTGTGGGTAGATGATATCTTCAACCGCAAGAATCGCGTTATTCATCAGGTTGCTTCCAAAGATACCGCCGATAGCCATATCCAGGGCCTGTATCCTCACTGCTGTCACGGCAACGGCCATTTCCGGGACCGTAGTGATGAAGCCGACCAGCAAGGTGCCGACAAAACTTTCGTTCCAATGCATGAGTTGGGCGATTTGCTTGGCAATCATCGGCAGGCAAATCCCGGTGACGATAACGACTACAGCGGCGGCTGCGTAGCGCATGATAACGGCGCCCAGCGAAAGCCCAGGATAGGCATCGGGTTCTTGTTCCGTGTAGGCCTTGATCTGGCGGCTTTCGTAGCTGAAAACCGTATAAATGGCGAGCAGGTACAAGACTAATATGACTGGGCTGAGTATCCCGATGCGGTTTAAGGCCAAGGTTTCTCCGTTTAACGCCAGAGTAATCTCCAAACCGCTAAAGCCGAGCAGGACTATGCCGAATGCGGCGGAAAGGATATGTCCCTGGCTGGCTGAATGATAAATGGAGTCTCTGCGGTACAATAAATCCAGGATTACGATAATAGCCAAGTTAAAAATACAGGCGCCGAAAATAGCACCGGCCGCAAGATCGGGCGCGTCAGCCAGGGTTACGGCACTGATTCCGCTGGCTAATTCCGGGACGGATGTGACGATGCCTATCAATAAAAAGCCTATCCAATTTCCGCCTAAGCCGGTTTTATCGGCTATCGCGTCACCGTAAATAGTCAATTTAACTCCCGCGTAGCCGACCAATACAAGGCATCCGAAGAATTGCGCCCAAACGTAAATAATGTCGTTCAATGATAATGGCCTTATTTAGTTACCCTGATGGCTTGAGGCGACCCTCTGCGGGATAGGGGTTTAAGCCAGGCCTGCAATGGTTATTTACGGCAAACGAATGATCAAATTATCCAGGCTTAAACGCTTGTTGCATTGGCTCAAACCTGGATTGAAAGCTGTGTGGCTTTAATTGTTTAAGCCAGAGTTTATATCAATAACGTAAAGCGTCAAAAGGTGTTTTAAGTTTTTTGATTGCCTGTCGGAAAACTTTGCAGTAAACCAGTTCTCTCTCTCGGAATTTATGGGTTTTACTAAAAATTAAAATCGCCTATGATGCTATCTAATTTAGTTTTAACAGATGTTTTTACGGGTAGCCTATGTTTTTTAAAAACCTGTGGTTTTTTCGCAGTAAAAAAAATCCCAAAAAATCAGACTATCAACGCTACTATTCCACGTCAGAAAGGGCGTATACACCTGTTGGGCAACTGGCTATAGGCATGTATGTTGTCGAATTGGACCGGCCCTGGCTGGAAACGCCTTTTTTGTTTCAAGGCTTTGAAATAAAAAATGAAGTCCAGATTCAATCCCTTAAAAACTACTGTAATTTTGTTTATATCGACAGGACAAAAACCAGGGTCATAAAACACAGTAATGAAGTTAATCGGCCCACGCTGCCGAAAATCCTGAGCAATATCGATATTGATAAGGCGCCGCCCAAAAGAGAAGGTGCGTTTGAGCAGGAGATTTTACGGGCGGAAAGTATTTATGCCAATGCAGAATATTTGATTGCAAATTTTATGCAGACGGCGGCGAAGGGGGAGGGGGTTGATGGTTGGCAGGCGCAAAAAGCGGTTACTGAGTGTGTCAGCAGTGTATTGAATTCCCCTGATGCGATGCTGTGGCTTACCCAGTTGAAAAATAAAGATAAATACACTATGCAGCATAGTTTGAATGTTTGTGTTTTAGCGATTGTTTTTGGGCGGTATTTGAATCTATCAAAAGTAAACATGGTTAACCTGGGCCTGTGTGGCATGCTGCATGATATAGGCAAGATGCAGGTCCCGCTGGTTATTCTCAATAAACGAGGGCCATTGGATGAAGAGGAGCTGAAAATCATGAGGACACACACGACATTAGGCTATGAATTATTAAAATCCAGCGATTGCATGGAGTCGTGTGTAGCCGAGACAGCGCTAACGCATCATGAGCATTTAGATGGTTCGGGGTACCCGAGGGGAATTAGGCAAGGCAGTATTTCGGATTTTACAAAAATTGTTTCGATTGTTGATGCCTACGATTCGATGACCAGCGACAAGGTCTATCGAAAAGGCATAACCCATCTTGAAGCTATTCATACCTTGATGTCCAGGACCGAAAGCTATTGGGACAAAAAACTGATCATCAAATTTATTGAAAGTTTGGGGGTTTATCCGCCCGGCTGCCTGGTTATCATGACCAACGGCGCTATCGGTATTGTTGTTGAAGTCAATGAAGACACTAAATTACGGCCTAAAATTATCTTGCTTTTAGATGAAGAAAAGCAGCCTGTATCGGAACAGGTTATTGATTTATCGAAATCGGTTTGCGATAAAAAAGGCAATGTCTATACGATTAAAAATATCGTTAAAGCGGAAGACTGGAATATCGACCCCCAAAAATATTACAGCGAAGGCCTGATAAAAAAAGGCTTTGCTGCGAATTTTTAAGGCGGCAGCCGGACAGTGCTATCCGGCTGCCTGACATCTTATTTCTTGGCTTTGTTACGTTCGTTTACTTCTTTAATCACTTCATCGGCCACGTTTTTCGGGCATGGCATATAGTGTGAGAATTCCATAGAGAACTGGCCGCGGCCGGAAGTCATCGTGCGCAAATCGCCGATGTAACCGAACATTTCACTGAGCGGTACATCGGATTTGATGCGCACGCCGGTGACGCCCGCATCTTGCGATTTAATCATGCCGCGGCGACGGTTAAGGTCACCGATAACATCACCGACATGATCGGCAGGCGTAAAGGTATCAACCGCCATGATCGGTTCAATCAATTGCGGGGCAGCCTTGGGAATCGACTGGCGGAAAGCCGCTTTTGCAGCAATTTCGAAGGCAATCGCAGAAGAGTCAACGGCGTGGAAACCACCATCCGTTAAAATAACTTTAAAGTCCAAACACGGGAAGCCTGCCAATACGCCTTTATCGAGCATACTTTTAAAGCCTTTTTCAACGGCCGGCCAGTATTCGCGAGGTACGTTACCGCCGGTTACCGCTGATTCAAAGACAAAACCGCTGCCTGGTTCGCCTGGCTCAATTTTGTAGTTGATTTTGCCGTATTGACCGGAACCGCCTGATTGTTTCTTGTGGGTGTATTCGTCTTCAACGCTGCGAGTAATGGTTTCGCGGTAAGCCACTTGTGGTTTGCCGACGATAACATCAACACCGTGAGTACGTCTCAAGATGTCAACCTTAATGTCAAGATGCAGTTCGCCCATACCCTTGAGGATGGTTTCACC
>SCST01000207.1 GCA_004299465.1 Methylovulum sp.
CAGGAATTCTTGCTCGCTCTTGTTGATAATAAAATTATCCTGGATGACGCCGGCGCTGTGAATAATCCCGTGCAGGCCGCCGTACTCCAGCCGAATCGCTTGCATCAGCGCCTCGACTTGCTGCCGTTGCGTTATATCGACCGGCCTGTAGCCGACCTCGGCCCCGTTACGCCTCAAGCCGTCGAGTACGGCCTGGTTAGCCGCGCTGATCTTAGAACGCCCGACCAGTACCAGCTTTGCGCCGCGCGTATGCCTGACTATCTCCGCGGCAAAAACCAAGCCCAATCCGCCCAGGCCGCCGGTGATCAGGTAAACGCCCCGGTCCTGCCACGGAACAATCGATATTTCTTCAGGCGGCACCGCCTGCCAACCCGGCAGTTCGCACCTGCCCTGCCGGAAACGCATCTCGCTGTCTTCGGCGTGCTGCTCAGCAACTTGCAGGCAATTCCTTATCTCATCGATGGAAAGATGCGGCTCTATATCGATCAGCTGTGCTATTAAATGGAGATTTTCGAGCCGGGCAGTTTTCAGCAAAGCGCTTAAAGCCGTCCATAGACTGCTTTCGTGCTGTCCAAAAACGATGAGCTGCACCAGCACGCCGGTTTTGGGTTTTTGCTGCAACAGTGCTTTAATCCCTGCAAATACAGACGCGGCATAGTCGGCAAAACGCCCGTCGGCGGTCTGTGCATTCGAGCTAAGCACAAGCTTATGCAGGTGCTCATCGATAGCGCTTAACTGATCGGCCAGCGTCTGCGATTCAATCACTATCAGCTGGCGCAGGCTGTATTCGCGAGCCGGTTTTTTAATGGTAATGGAGTCGGTCGCGACCGGGCATTGCCGCCATTCAGCGCTAAACAGCAAATAACCCGACTTATCCGGCGCAGGCGGCTGTTCATCGGCGCTTCTCAGCGAAAAGCCCTTCATGCTGACGCACACGCAGCCCGCCTCATCGGCGACATCAATATCGAGCTTTTGGACCTTATCGCCCGGCAAGCTGCCTTCGGAAAACCGTATCCATGCCCACATCGACGCCGTGCAGCTTGCAAAAATTTCCAGGCCTTCCAATGCGAACGGCAATGCGGCTTGCCTGCCTGCGCTTTCGGAATCCGCGGCAACTCCTAAGACAAAACCGATGGAAGCCTGCAATGCGCCGTCCATGAGACTTGGATGCAGGACATATTGCGTTTCGGTGTCGGCGACACAATCCGGTAATGCCAGTTTAGCCAAAACCTGGCTATTGCCTGCGTAAACGGTGGACAAGGCCTGATGCCCAGGCCCGTAATGGATGCCCATCCCGGCAAAAGCGGCATAGCATTGCGTGCCGTCAAACACCTGCAGGTTGGTTTGCTGCCGTAATGCGGCGATGTCCAGCACCGGACGCTTACCGGCCTGGGCCAGGCAAGCCGCGCCCCGGCTATGCACCAGCCTGTCCTGGTCCGCTCCGGTATAAATTTCATAGCGAATCTGGCCGTCGTCATGGACGGTCAATGCGATATTAACGGCTTGTGCGGCATTACCGATGACAACCGGCTGCGCCCAAACCAGGTTTTCCAATTGGACGCCGAGGCCGTTAGCATCCGGGTTCCCGGCCGATAATACCGCCGCCGCGCGCGCCATCTCAAAATACGCCACGCCGGGCAGGATTTTCCGCCCCTGCACCTCGTGATCGCGCAAGAAAAACTCATGCCCGCTAAATACCGAACTGAATCCTTGCTGCCCGAATGTCGATATATTCTTGTGCACCAAGGGATGCAATGCATCGTCCTGTCTGAGAGCCGTACCGCCGACAGGCGCTAGCGGCAGCCAATAGTGCTCTCCGGCAAACGGGTAGGTCGGCACACGGATGCGCGACGGTTTCTTGTCTGCATACAATTTGTCCCAATCGAGATTCAGGCCTTTGACCCAAAGCTCCAACAATTTTGAATATTTGCGTTTACTGATCCAGACATCCAGCGTTTTTGCCATGTCTTCATCGGCGGCAAGCACGGCCAGCGATGCATTATCGCGCTTGGCGCTGCCACGATAAATGTCCGCACCGCCGCGGCTATCCGCTAAAAACCGTTGCAGCTGGCCGCAAAGCTCCTCTATTGAGCTCACGACCAGGCCAAGGCGTTCCTCCATCGCTTCGCGCCCGACCTGCAAACTGTAAGCCAGATCCGGCAGTTGCACATCATCGCCCCGAGCGAATTTAGCCTGCACAAAAGCCAGCAATTTAGCGGCATAGGCTTGCAGGCGCTCGTCATCCCTTGCCGACAGGACAAGCAACACCGGCTGCGGCGCAGCCGTCGCGGCTGCCGGGCGCTTATGCACATATTCTTCAATGACCAGGTGCGCATTCGAGCCGCCCGCGCCAAACGACGACACACCGGCGATCCTGGGCATAAGTTTGCCGTCGACGACCGGCGGCTCCCAGTCGCGTAACTGCCGGTTGACGATGAACGGCGTCGCGGCAAAATCGATATGCGGGTTAAGCTGCCCGGCATGCAGCGACGGGGCTATCTGCCCGTGCTGCATTTGCAGCAGCACTTTCGTGACGCCGGCGATACCGGCCGCCGATTCAGCATGCCCGATATTCGATTTAACCGAACCTATCCAGCAATAAGGACTATCCTGTCCGTCCTGCGTGTTTCGATTGACGCGAAAGGCCTTGGTCAAGCCGGTAATCTCTATCGGGTCGCCCAATTGCGTGCCGGTGCCATGCGCCTCGATATAGCTGACGGCGCGCGGGTCTATCCGCGCTTCTTCCAAGGCCTTCGCAATGACTATCTGCTGTGCATTCGGGTTAGGCACGCTGTAGCCGTTGGTCTTGCCGCCGTGGTTGACGGCGCTGCCCTTGATAACGCCGTAAATCCTGTCGCCGTCGCGTTCGGCATCGGCGAGGCGCTTCAATAACACCGCGCCGACACCTTCGCCGGGAATATAGCCCTCGCCTTCGGCGCCGAAACTCTCGCAACGCCCGCGCGAGGAAATGAACTGGCCGGCGCTAAGCATCCGGTATTTATTCGGGTGTATGCTGATATTGACGCCGCCGGCAATAGCCATATCGGTACGACCCAGCTTTAAATCCTGGCAGGCCAGGTGCAGGCTGGTCAACGAACCCGAGCACATCGTATCCACCGCCATGCTGGGTCCGTGCAGGTTCAGGATATACGAAACCCGGTTCGCTATACTGGCAAAGCTGCCGCCCGCCACCATCGGATCGCCGCTGAGGCTCGCCTCGGCGGCGAACAACGGATACTCGCCGTACATCACCGCGACATAAACGCCGGTTTGCAGCGCCAGGTATTTCGCGCCGCCGTCTTCAGTCGTCCGCCGGCAATAGCCGGCATCCTCGACCGCCATCCACGCCTGCTCCAGGAACAAGCGCTCCTGGGGATCGATTAATTCGGCCTCCCTGGGCGACATATTAAAAAACAGTGGATCGAACTCGGTGACGCCGTCGATAAAGCCGCCGCAATTGCTGAAATGCGCCCCCCAAACACTGCGGTCTTCGCTGTAGAAATCGCGCCAGTCCCAACGCTCGCGCGGCACCTCGGTAATACAGTCGCGGCCTCCGCACAAATTGTCCCAATACGCATCAAGGTCGCGGGACTTCGGATAACGGCCGGACAGGCCGACGATCGCAATATCCAGCGCGCCCACAGTCGGCGAACTGAGCGGCAAGAACGCAAACCGCGTCCGCGAGGTGATTTTTAACGCTTGCGCGGCAAGCGTGGGCGCCTCACGACGCAGGTCGGCAGGCGTCAGCGTTGCGCCGACACTCAGTATCTCACGCAGCCTGACGCCGTGCGCTTCGATAAAGTAATGGGTAAGGTCGCGTATAGTCTGGTATTCGAAAAACAGCGTCTTCGATAAAGAACCGAAATCTTTTTCCAGTTCATTGGTCACGGACATGACCATGATCGAATTGATGCCGTAGGACTCCAGCGCTTCCTCGGCCTGGATGCGATGCACCGGCAGGTCCAGCGCTTCGGATACCCGTTTTTTAAAATAATGCTGGACTTTTTCTTCAAAGCCGTCTTGAGCGATGTCTTCCAACACCTCACCGGCTTTCGCGGACGGCTCGACCTGCGGTGCGGAAAACGGCCTGGCAAGATCGGCCTTCAGGCGTTTGGTATCGCCCGACAGCACCATGACGCGGGAGTGCTTCGAGCAAACGGCCTGAACCAGCGCGTCAATGCCCTGCTGCGTCTCGATAGCAACCAGCCCTGTGCGTTGACGTATTATCTCCGCGGTAGGCTCATCGATCTGCATGCCGCCTTCCTGCCATAACGGCCAGTTGATCGAAAGCGTGAGCCCCCGACGCTGTTTCGACAGCACCCGTTGCTGCCGGTAATCCGCGTAAGCATCGATAAAGGCGTTTGCGGTCGCATAATCCGCCTGTCCCGGATTGCCGGCGACACCGGCCAGCGATGAAAAGAAAATGCAGAAATCCAGGTCGAAATCCAGCGTGGCCTGATCCAGGTTGACGGCGCCCGATACTTTAGGCGCCAACACTTCGCGGAATTCGGTCACCGATTTCCTGAACATAAAATTATCCCGGGTCACGCCCGCGCTATGGAGGATGCCGTCGAGGCGACCGACATCCGTTTTAATCCATTGCACCAACGCTTCGACTTCATCTTGCCGGCTGACGTCGACCCGCCGGTATTCGACCCTGGCGCCCAAGGACTCCAGCGCTTTGACACGGCTATGCCGCCCGGCATCCAATTCGGAGCGTCCGGTCAGGATCAGTGTGGCCTTACGCGTTTTGCTCGCGATTTCCGCGGCAAAAATCAAGCCCAATCCGCCCGCACCGCCGGTGATCAGGTAAACGCCGCCGTCTTTCCACGGCAATGCAGCGGTGCCGCCGGCAACCGGCATATCCTCCCAGGCCAGCACCTGGCGTAGCCCATGCCGGTACCTGATTTCGGTATCCTGGAGGCTGCGGCTGTTTTCGCTGATTTTAGCCAGCAACGCATCCTGCGTTTCGGTCGGCTCAACTTCGATCATCTGTCCCAGTATTTTCGGGTTTTCCAGATGCGCCGTTTTCAATAAACCCGACAATCCGCGATAAAACCAATGCGCTTCATCGGCCGCTATCAATACCTGGACCAGTGTAGTGAACTTGGGCTTGTTCTCGAGGATGTCCCTGATAATCTCAAAGAGTTGTACCGCTACCGTCTGATAGCGCGCATCCGGCTGCGTTTCTTCGGCATGCAGGCGGCTGTAATGGACGCCCGGCGCGTCAACGAGGTGATCGATTAACTGGTCGAGTCCGCACAGGATGACCAGGTGGCGAATGTGGTACGCATCGATATTATCGTCAATCGCCGCCGCGTTCTTCCAAACCGGGACGCACATCAAGGTGCCGACCGTATCGTCCACCGCCAATTCCCGCGACGAGAAGCCTTTGAGCTGGACGCAGACTTTCCCGCTTTCGTCGCACAAGTCAATGTCCATCTTATGGAGCTTAGCGTTGGCGGCAGCACCGTTTTCGGCATAACGTATCCATGCCCACATCGAGGCTTTGCAGGCGTCGAGAATGGTTAATTCTTCCAATGCAAACGGCACGACAGGCTTAAGGGCGGACTCCGGCGACCCGGCTTCGGCCTCTATCATTACCAGCCCTATCAAGGCTTGCAACGCCGAATCCAGCAAGCCGGGATGCAGCACATGGTGTTCCAGCGTAGCGGCGACCGCATCGGGCAGCGCTAATTTTGCCAGCACCTGCCGGTTCTCGACATAAACGGTCTCGATACCCTGATGGCCTGGGCCATAAACGATGCCCATCGCGGCAAACGCGGCATAGCACTGTGCGCCGTCGAAACGCTGCTCGCTAATGGTCGCCTGCAATTCCGGCAAATTCAGCGTAATTCCCTGGTCATCCGGGATAAAACTGACAGCCCCCTGGCTGTGCACGACCGGAGCTTGCTGGACATCATCGGCTTCGGTGTAAATTTCATAATGGATCTGCCCGTCCTGTTCGGCATGGACGGCAATATGGACGGTTTTTGCGCCATCGTCGACGATCAAGGGCTGCGTCCAGGCGATGTTCTGCAAGCGGACGCGCATCGGTTCATGCGCCGAATGCCTAAGATAGCCGGTCGCCTGCTCCGCTGCCGCCCTTGCCATCTCAAGATACGCGACGCCGGGCAATAACTTGCGGCCCTGCACTTGGTGATCGGCGATAAAAAATTCCTGGCCTGTAAAGACCGAACTGTAGCGTTGCGCGATGAGGTCTGAAGTATTCTGGTGCAACAGTGGATGCAGGTAGGCGGAGGTAGGCGGCGTCGCATTTGCTGTCACGGACTTGGAAACC
>SCST01000208.1 GCA_004299465.1 Methylovulum sp.
GCCAAGACTTTTGTTGCCGATGCGGACGGCACGGTATGGCTCTGTACCGGCGATCTCGGATTCATCGATGACGGCGAGCTGTTTGTTTCCGGTCGTATCAAGGATCTCATTATCGTGCGTGGCCGCAATTATTACCCTCACGACCTGGAAGCGGCCGCCGAAGCAGCGGTAGACTGCCTGAACGCCGGCTGCACGGCGGCTTTCGCGGTGGCGGGCGAGGATGGCGAGCGACTGGTGTTGCTGGCGGAATTAAAACGCAGCCATTTAAGATTGGCCGATTATCGCCGTGAATTCGCCGCGATACGCAGCCGTGTGGCTGATGAGTGCGGCGTGCAGCTGGATACCATCGCTTTGCTGAAGCCCGGCGCTATACTGAAAACCACCAGCGGCAAAATCCGCCGTTCCGCATGCCGCGAAGCCTTTGAAAAGGATTCTGTGCAAGTGGTTGCGCGAGATGAGCTGCATCAGGACCTCGGCATTGGCGTACAGGACATCGACGCCGGGACTGCAAAAAAACCGGCCTTGCCGGAACAGGCCTTACTGCGCCAGGCGCTGCTGCTGGCCTCGCCGGATGACGGTGTACATTTGTTGACGCAATACCTAGCTGCCAAAGTCGCGGCCTTATCCGGCCTGGGTTTGGAGCAAATCCTAAGACCCAGCTGCAGCACGGATACGCCGGTCATGGGCCTGGGCATCGATTCGCTGAAGGCGATGGAATTGAAATATTTTATCGATGATTTCCTGGGCATCAACCTGCCTGTCGCATTGCTGCTTGAAGACCGGTCCATTACCGCTATTGCCGAACACGCGCTAGGCCTGGCGAAAAACACTAAGCAGGCCACTGCCGCAGTTCCTGAAGACTGGCGACAAGGCGCGGAAATGCCGCTGTCGCTGGGACAGCAGGCCATCTGGACGGTTTGCCGCCTGGATCCGCAAACCGCTGTTTATAACATGCCGCTTGCATTGCGCATAGCTTCGGCTATCGATACCGGAGCGCTGCAGGCCGCGCTACGGATGTTGCCGGACAGGCACGGGCAACTGCGCACAATATTCAGCGTCAACAAAGCCACGGAGCCTGTGCAGCGCCTGTTGCCGGAAGCGGAATTCCTGCTGGAGCCGGTCGCTTGCGATGATGAGGCGGATAGGGTGCAACAGGTCAACGCCCGGATACGGCAGCCCTTTGACCTGGAAAACGGCCCGCTGCTGAGAGCCCAGTTGTTCAGCACCGCCAGCGACGATCATGTGCTCGTGTTTTGCGCGCATCATATCGCCGTCGATTTCCGTTCCCTGGTCATCCTGCTGGACGAATTGAAGGGCGGCTATGCGGCTCAAACAGCCGGCCGGACTGCACCGTTGCCGCCGCTAACGGCCCGTTATGACGATTACATCGCCTGGCAAAATGTTTACCTGGATAGCGAACAAGCCGAACAGGATTTGCATTACTGGCAAGACCATTTGCAAGGCGAATTGCCGAAGCTGGAATTGCCGCTGGATAGGCCGCGCGCTTCGGCAACGGCCTATCGCGGCGGCGCTGAAACGCTGAGCATCGATCCGCACACGACGCAAAAGCTCCGTAAATTGGCCGGCAGCAGCAACGCCACGTTGTACACGGTATTGCTGGGCCTGTTTAACGTGCTGCTGCATCGGTACAGCGGGCAGCAGGATATTATTGTCGGCACGCCTACCTTGGGCCGCCCCAAACAGGATTTTGCCGACCTGGTCGGGTATTTCGCCAATCCTGTCGCGCTACGCTCCCGGCCAGTTGGCGATAAGACATTTATTGATTTTCTGGCCGAAGTCAGGCAAACCGTGCTCGGCGGCCTGGCGCACCAGGATTACCCGTTCTCATTGCTGGTCGAAAAAATACAGCCTGATCGCGCCGGCGGATTATGGCCGTTCTACCAGGTGATGTTCGTCTGGCAGGGGGGATCATCCGCGGTCCCGGATGCCGTTGCGCTGGCCTTGGGCACGCCGGGGGCGGCAATAGACTGGCCGGGCGTCAAAGCCGAATCGCTGGCGTTAACGGAAGGCATCGCCCAATTCGACCTGACGCTAATGATGGCCGAGGCTGGCGGCGGCTTGTCGGCCACCTTTCAATACCGCGCCGAATTATTCGCACGCGAAACCATCTTGCGTATGCTCGGGCATTTCCAATGCCTGTTGCAGGGGATTCTAGCCCGGCCTGAGCTGCGCCTGTCTGAATTGCCGTTGTTGACTATCCCTGAGCGCGAGCGCCAATTGTTCGCATGGAACCGGACCCGTTCGGCTTACCCGCAAGACCTGTGCATACACCAATGGTTTGAAATACAGGCGGCGAAAACGCCCGAGTCAACAGCTGCGGTATTCCGGCAGCAATCGATAAGCTACGCCGAACTTAACGCGAAAGCCAACCAACTGGCGAATTATTTGCGCGCCCGCGGCGTTGGACCTGAAACCCGGATCGCCGTGTGCATGGAACGGTCGCTGGACTTGCTGGTCGGCCTGCTGGCGGTGCTTAAAGCGGGGGGCGCTTATGTGCCTGTCGACCCCGCTTATCCGTTAGAGCGGCAAGACTATGTGCTGGACGATGCCGGTATCGCTTTGTTGCTGACTTGTTCCAGTCGGGTCGAAACCATTGCCCACGCCAAGGCTGTAATCATCTGCGTGGACGCTGAGGCCCCGGTGTACGCGGATTGTTGCGCGCAGAACCTGCACCCTTTGGCGCTTGCAAACAACAGCGCTTACCTGATTTACACGTCCGGTTCCACCGGCAAGCCAAAAGGCGTCATGGTCAGCCACCGCAATGTCGTGCATTCCACATGGGCCAGGTTCCAGTATTACCAAGAGCCGGTCGGCTGCTATTTGCTGCTGCCGTCATTCGCGTTCGACAGCTCGGTCGCCGGCATATTCTGGACCTTAAGCCGGGGTGGTTGTTTATGCCTGCCCGAAGACGGCGCGCAGAAAGACCCGGTCGCACTCGGGGCATTGATTGAGCAGCGGCAAGTCACGCATGTGCTGGCGCTGCCGTCGCTGTATGCGGCATTGCTGGAACAAGTCCCGACGGCCCGGTTGGCCAGCCTGAAAACGGTAATCGTCGCCGGTGAAGCCTGTCCCGGAAGCGTCGCCGG
>SCST01000209.1 GCA_004299465.1 Methylovulum sp.
ATCTCGCTATCCGGCTCCAGGTAGGCGCCGTTTTCGTCTTTTTCAACCATCGCATTCAAGCGGTTCACGACATCATGGCTGTTATGCGCTTTCAAGGCTTCAATCGCCTTGATGCGCAAGGCCTTGTCGTCGCTGTCCATATCCTGGAGCAGCAACGCCACGTTGATCGCTAGCCGGACGTCTTCATCCTGTTCCTTATCGACACGTTCGCGGAGTAGTTCCAGGACTTTTTCGTCGGCTTCCCTCGCCATGGCCTTGACCGCCGCGAGTCGTACAGTAGGATCGTCGGCGCTCAACTCCAATTGACCGATGATTTTCCTGAGCGTCCCGCGCATTTTGTTCGTTAAATTGATTTTGGTGACGGCGTCATGGTCAACGGCTCCCAATGATTCGCCGTTAACGGCATCGATAAGATCAAAACCTTGATGGTTATCGGTGCCGATCACCAGCCTGGCATCGGACTTGACGGTAAACAGCCTGCCGTCCAGTAAGGCTTGCAGGATAGCCAGGTTATGCGCGTCCTTGATGCCGGCGAGTTTTATAATCGCCTGTTCGCGCTTCGGCATCGAACCTTGCTTTAGCGTATTCAAGGCGTCCAGCCAAGGTTGCGGGGCCGGGTCCTGGCCGCCATGCGCCGCCAGCGAAAATACCAGCATCAACAGTGCGAGCAAGTGATGAAAGCGCAGTAATGAATGGATGTTCATAGAATTTCCTTGTAGCTTGGGTTTACCCGCAGGGCATAAAAGGCGGCAGGTAACTATTCAGAGCCTTGCCTGAAGCGTAGGGCGTGCCGCGCGCGCCTTCTCCGGCGCGTGGATAACCTGCTAGTTCGTTGATGGCGCGCGCAGCACGCCCTACAGCAAGGGTCTGAATAGTTACGGCGGCAGCCGTAACCCAAGCTATGTTTCATCAGACAAATCAATAATTCTGCCCTGAACACTTCTTGGTCTTGGTGTTGTAGTTACCGCAACTGATAGGCGCAGTCCAATCGGCGATAATAGGTTTACTCTCAGGTAGAAAATCCGACCAGGCGTCGCCGTCTACGACTTTGTTGGTTTGCCATACCGTCACGAATTGGCCGTCATCCTGGATTTCGCCGATCAGCACCGGCTTGCTGATATGATGGTTAGGCAGCATTTTTGCGATACCGCCGGTCAGGTTCGGATATTCGACGCCGATAATCGCTTTTTGCACGGCATCGGAATCGGTGGTTCCGGCCTTTTCGACCGCCTTGACCCACAGGTTGAAACCGATGTAATGCGCCTCCATCGGGTCGTTGGTCACGCGTTTCGGGTTTTTGATAAAGTCCTTCCATTGTTTGATAAAGGCCGCGTTTTTCGTCGTATCGACGCTCATGAAATAATTCCATGCCGCGAGATGGCCGACCAGGGGCTTCGTATCGATGCCCGACAACTCTTCTTCACCGACCGAGAACGCGACGACGGGGATGTTTTCAGCCGATACGCCCTGGTTGCCCAGTTCCTTGTAGAACGGCACGTTGGCGTCGCCGTTGATCGTTGAAACCACCGCCGTTTTCTTGCCCGTGGAGCCGAATTTCTTGATGTCGGCGACGATGCTTTGCCAGTCGGAATGGCCGAACGGCGTGTAGTTGATCATGATGTCCTTTTTAGCGACCTTCTTGGATTTCAGGTAGGCCTCCAGGATTTTATTGGTCGTGCGCGGATAGACGTAATCGGTTCCCGCCAACACCCAGCGCTTGACGCCCAAGTCGTTCATCAGGTAATCGACCGCCGGTATCGCCTGCTGGTTAGGCGCGGCACCGGTGTAAAACACGTTTTTCGACGATTCCTCGCCTTCGTACTGCACCGGATAAAACAGGATGCCGTTCAGTTCCTCGATCACCGGCAGCACCGATTTGCGCGATACCGAAGTCCAGCAACCGAAAATCGCCGCGACCTTGTCCTTGGTCAGCAACTCGCGGGCTTTCTCGGCAAACAGCGGCCAGTTCGACGCCGGGTCCACGACGACGGCTTCAAGCTTTTTGCCGAGCAGTCCGCCTTTTTTGTTTTGTTCGTCGATCAGCATCAGCATCGTATCTTTCAATGTCGTTTCGCTGATCGCCATCGTACCGGACAAGGAATGCAGCACGCCGACCTTGATCGTATCCTCGGCGCGCGCGGTAGTGATCATCAAGGCCGATACCGCGACGGTAACGGCCAGTTTTTTACAGCAATTAAGATAATTTTTCATAGGAGAGTCCTTGTGTCGGGAATTAAATCTGCCATTGGAAATTAAGATTCATCGAATTCACGTTGTCGCCGGTGGCGGTAGCGGTGTAATCGAGGCCTTTGGTCAACAAGTCGCCATATTGCCAGCTTAATGAAACGCGGGCGTTATGGCCGTCGATGACATAATTGACCCCCGCCTCGTACACATCCCTTTCCGCGCTTTTAATCGGCGAGACATCGACATAGCGCACGAACGGCTGCACCTGGCCTATCCAGACTTTTTGCGGAAACAAATACATGCCGCTGACATCGTAAGCCTCGCCCTCAAACATCGAAAAACCGCCGCCGGCCAGGCGCGACGCCATGCTGTAGCCTTCGATGCCGTAGTTTTTGTATTCACCGTTTAAGGTCACTACGCCGCTATTCGGCAACACTTTTTCCATCAATACATCGACGGTGGTGCCGCGGAAAGTGCCCGGATCGGCGGCCGTACCGGCGCCGTCTTCCTGATATTGGTTGGAAACGGCCAGCGTCAGGATGTCGCCGCCGGTGCCGTAATACGTGCCGGACGTGTAATAGCCGGGATTTTTCTCCACTTCCCAGAAGTTATATGCAACACGTTGCGCATACAGGATGTTGTCATCGCCGTTGGCGCCTCCTCTTAAGCCCCGAAAAAAACCTAGCGCATACTGGAAGCGTCCGCCGAAAGCCGCGCCCCAAATGGTCGCACCGTCATCCCGGCCGAATGAGCCGGCCGAGGTGCCGTCGGACTTGATCGTGACATTGTAGTCGGCCGATTCAAACGGCGTGCCGGTAGCAAAAATGTTGTAAACGGCGCTGTAGAATGGCCCGTTCATTTCGCGGCGCTCCGCCGGCACCAGCATGCGGCCCACCCATAAATTGTA
>SCST01000210.1 GCA_004299465.1 Methylovulum sp.
AGACGAATTCCAAGCCCCGGAAATAGCCGCCGTTATTAATTCGGCTGCGGTAAGCATTGACGCCGGCGCGGCGTTATCGGCCACCGCATTGAAAAAAGGCAGCGCCAGGGTATTGCCGCGTCCTTAGATCTGGCGATTATATTTCCCCCCGCCGAGCGCGCGATTTATTCGCCGGCTGTCTTGCTCCGTCCCAAACCGAACGACTCCGCGAGCATCAATATGACCCCCAAGGTAATTGCGGCATCGGCGATATTAAACGCCGGCCAGTGCCATGTGCCGTAATAGACATCGAGAAAGTCGATCACATAGCCGTATATCAGCCGGTCAATTAAATTACCGACGGCACCGCCCAATATCAGCGATAAGGCTGCCGCCAGCACCGTTTCGTGTTTTTGCAAACGAGTCAGCCAGACGGTGATGCCGATGCTGATGACCAATGCCAGCCCTGCAAAAAGCCAGCGCTGCCAGCCGCCCGCCGTGCTCAGGAAACTGAACGCCGCACCGGTATTATGCACATAAGTCAGGTTAAACGACGGCAGCAGCGGAATGGATTGGTAAAGTTGCATAGTGCCGTCTATCAGCAATTTGCTGGCCTGGTCCAGGACCAGCGCCAACAGCGACAGCCATAACCATTTAAGCATAACGCCTCACTTCGCCGGCGCCTGCGACATTCTCGACACAACGGCCGCACAGCTCGGGATGTTCCGAATGCTCACCGACGTCATAGCGTTGATGCCAGCAGCGCACGCATTTTTTATGCTCGGACACGATGACTTTCAATTTAACGCCGTCGATTTCAGTCTGTACGGCATCGTCAGGGCAGAATTGGTCGGCGATGACGGCGGCATTCGACGTGATAAAGATAAAATGCAGTTCACCGGCCAGGCGGTTCAGCCCGGCAAAATAATCCGCATTGCAGTACAGCTCGATTTCGGCATTCAGCGATGAACCGATGTCACCCTTGGCGCGGCTTTTTTCCAGTTCCTTGCTGACCTCGGTCCGCACCGCCATGATGTTTTGCCAGAACTCGCGGTTCAGCGGAGAATCCGTATCCAGCTCGGCCAGGTCTTGATACCAGGTTTCCAGGAATACCGATTCACTGCGCTTACCCGGCAGGTATTGCCAGATTTCATCGGCGGTATAGCTGATGATAGGCGCCAGCCAGCGCGTCAGTGCTTCGAGGACGTGATACATCGCGGTTTGCGCGGAACGCCGCGCCAGGCCGTCGGCTTTGGCCGTGTATTGGCGGTCTTTGATAATGTCCAGGTAGAACCCGCCGAGATCAATCACGCAAAAATGATGCACTTTTTGATAAATCGCCTGGAACTGGTACGCGTCATAGGCGGCTATGACCTCTTGCTGCAACAGCAAGGCCCTATCGATTATCCAGCGATCGAGCGCCAGCAAATCGGCTGTGGCGACTTTATGCTGTGCAGGATCAAAATCAGCCAGATTGGACAGTAGGAAACGCGCGGTATTTCTAAGGCGTCTGTAGCCGTCGGAGGTGCGCTCAAGAATTTCGTCCGAGACGCGCATTTCGCCGCGATAATCGGTAGCTGCGACCCATAAGCGCAACACATCGGCCCCAAGGTTCTTCATGACCGATTGCGGCGGGATCACATTGCCTTTGGATTTAGACATTTTTTCGCCTTTGGCATCGACGGTAAAACCATGCGTCAATACGGCCTTGTACGGGGCAGTGTCATTCATCGCAACCGATGCCAGCAAGGAAGACTGGAACCAGCCGCGGTGCTGGTCCGAACCTTCCAGGTACAAATCCGCCGGGAAATGCAGCCCTTCGCGCCGTTCCAGCACGGCGGCATGCGTAATTCCGGAATCGAACCAGACATCCAGCGTGTCGCTGATTTTGTCGTAATCGGCGGCTTCCGCACCGAGCAAGTCTTCGGTTTTCAGTTCAAACCACGCCTCTATGCCTTGCTGCTCGATACGTAGCGCGACCTGTTCAATCAATTCGGCTGTGCGCGGGTGCAGTTCGCCGGTTTCTTTATGCACAAACAACGCAATCGGCACGCCCCAGGTGCGCTGGCGGGAAATACACCAGTCGGGACGGCCGTCGACCATGCTTTCGATACGCGCCTGACCCCAGTCCGGTATCCAGTCCACGCGCTTGATTTCGTTCAGCGCCTGCTCGCGCAGCTTATTTTTATCCATCGCAATAAACCACTGCGGCGTGGCCCTGAAAATAATCGGCGTATGGTGCCGCCAGCAATGCGGATAGCTGTGCAGCAGCGCGTGATGATGCAGCAGTTTGCCTTTTTCTTCGAGCACTTCGATGACATGCGCGTTGGCGTTGAACACATGCTCGCCGGCGAATAATTCCGTGCCGGGCAGGAATACGCCGTCGCTGCCGACCGGGTTATCGATAGTTAGGCCGTACCTGCGGCCGACGATATAGTCGTCCTGGCCGTGTCCGGGTGCGGTATGCACGGCGCCGGTGCCGGTCTCGACCGTGACATGGTCGCCGAGCACAATCGGCACCTGCCGGTCATAAAAAGGATGCTGCAATAGCTGGTGTTCCCATGCCGCCCCTTTGCAGTAGCCGACGACATGGTGGTTTTGGATGTCATAGCGCAGCATCGTGTCTTTCAGCAAGGCTTCGGCGACGACGAGGCGTTCGTGCGCGCCGTTTTTTTCGCATTGCACGACGGCATATTCAATATCGGCGTTCAGCGCGACGCCCTGGTTGGCGGGCAATGTCCACGGCGTAGTCGTCCAGATCACGACCGATAACGGCCCCAATCCTTCATGTTCGGGCGCATGATGGCAGCACGCCATAAATCCGGCTTCATCGACGACCTGGAAGCGTACATCGATCGCAGGCGAATGTTTGTCTTCGTATTCAACTTCCGCTTCGGCCAGCGCAGAGCCGCAATCGGTACACCAATGCACCGGTTTGGCGCCTTTGCTGATATGGCCGTTTTGGCTGATTTTGCCTAGCGCACGCACGATGTCGGCTTCAAACGCATAATCCATCGTCAGATAAGGATGATCCCAATCGCCGAACACACCCAAGCGGATGAAGGCTTCTTTTTGCAGGCTGACCTGTTTCGTCGCATAGTCACGGCAGGCTTTGCGGAAATCTGCATGCGAGACTTTAAAGCCGGCCTTGCCGATTTTTTTCTCGACCATCAGTTCAATCGGCAGGCCGTGGCAGTCCCAGCCGGGGATATAAGGCGCATCGAAACCGCCCAAGGTTTTTGATTTAACAATAAAATCTTTCAGCACCTTATTGACGGCATGGCCGATATGGATTTCGCCATTGGCATACGGCGGGCCGTCATGCAGGACAAAGATATGGCGTCCGGCGCAATGTTCGCGGATTTTTTTATACAAGCCCGCAGCCTGCCATTTTTTCAGGCGTTCCG
>SCST01000211.1 GCA_004299465.1 Methylovulum sp.
CTTAAACGAAAACAGATGAAAGCAGCTTTAAATGATGATTATCGCGCTAAGGTCATATTTGGTTTGGCATTTTAATGCGTTTGCCCTGCTGTAATTCTACAAAATTACATAGCACAGCTACGCAAGCGGCGGTTATCACGGCATATTCAAGTTGCGGAAATTTGGGCCAGGGACATTTAAACGGCACGCTACACTACCTTCCCTTCCTTGATGTACTCGCGCAGGATAGCAGCCTCTAAGCGCTTGAAGTCGATACACAGCGATTGATCGGCCAAGGCTTCTACGGCGCAATACTGAGTGACGTTCATGATACCGGCACCCGTAAGCTCGTAACAGGCCGCCACTTGCTGCCAATCAATATTGCCGGCAATTTCAATTTGCGACGGAAAGGCTTTACACCAGATTTGATAACGCTCTTCGGGACGCGGAACCGGAAAATGGATAATGGCCTGGAAGCGCCGGATTAAAGCATCGTCTATATTGCCGCGTTGATTGGTGGCTAAAATTACCAGCCCGTTGTAGCCCTCGATGCGTTGCAATAGATAGGCGACTTCCTGATTCGCATACTTATCATGGGCATCGCGGATGTCGGTTCGCTTGCCGAAGAGCGCATCGGCCTCGTCAAAAAACAAAATCCAGTTCTTATGCTCGGCTTTATCGAAGAGTTTAGACAGGTTTTTCTCGGTTTCGCCGATGTATTTGGACACCACCCGCGACAGGTCGATGCGAAATACGTCTTTGCCGGTATATTTCCCCAATAATGTAGCCGTCAGGGTTTTACCCGTACCGGGCGGGCCGTAAAACAGCGCGCGGTAGCCGGATTTTAATTTTTTGCGCATGCCCCAATCCTGCAACAAAATATCGTTGTAGCTAATCCAGTTTTCGATTTCACGAATATGCCGCAAGGTATTGGGATGCAGCACCAGGTCGTCCCAGTCCATTTCGGTGTCGACGTATTCCGCCGGGAAATCCAGGCTAAATCGCGGTTTGCTGATCGTGCCTAGGGTAAGCCGTTCGACGGTTTCGGCATCGAGCAGCAAGCGCCCGCTCATCGCCGGCTCGCCTTCGCGCACCGCTTCCAGCCAAAGGATGCGCTGCTGCGCGAACCAGTGTTCGCTGCTCAGGATGCGCTGCACTTGCAGGCGTTTTGCCAGATCGTCGCCGGCAAGAATGAACTGCGCGGTTTCGCCGGTCGACAGGATGCCGCGGTGATTGCCGGCCTTGACGCCGCCGAACTCAGGAAAGTCGCCGCCGTCGGGAAGATGATCGGCGATGATGCTGCCGAAAAAGCCGGGCTGCACATGCGGCACAATAGCCAGCATCAGCACCGTAAATTCTTCAAAACTGGGATCGTGGCCGGCGATGAATTGGGCCAACCACGAATTTTCAGCGTAAAAATTCAGAGGTTGCCGCTCGAAGCGTTCCGACTGTCCGAAAAACATCCGCAACCGCGTCGTCACGATATTTTTTATCCATCCCAGCGCCAGTTCAAGATTTGCG
>SCST01000212.1 GCA_004299465.1 Methylovulum sp.
GATTTTGCCATGATCTAAAATAAACAGTGATTAAGATTATTAACGAGAGCACACTAACATTTAAAACAATTGGCATGGCCATTGTCCGCGATAACTACTTTGTATTTGTGCCGGGTAGCAACACATAAACAACAGCAAGCACTATCGGGCATTGCGGCCTAAAAATCAATCAGCAGGTAAAAATTATGAGTAGAGAATTATGGTTGCTTCGGCACGGCAAATCCCTGCGGGATGTTGACATGATCGATTTCGACCGGCCTTTAAAAAAACGCGGGAAACAGGATGCGCAACGCATCGGTGCATGGATGCAAGAGCAGGCTTATGTCCCCGATACGGTCATCAGTTCGCCGGCAAAAAGAGCGCATGACACGGCGAAACGGGTTTATGCCGCTATCGGCGGGGATGAACGGGATATTCGTCTCGATAAGCGCTTGTATTTCCAGGGCGTTGAGACATTAAAAACGGTTCTGGCCGAATGTGCGGGGCAATGCCGGAGCGTCTTGTTGGTAGGCCATAATCCCGATTTCGAGGAGTTGCTGGTTAATCTGGCGGGTGTCGCTGATCTGCCTGATGTAGACAAGCTTTTACCGACCGCTGCGTTGGCAAGGCTATTGCTGCCGGATGACTGGGGCAAGCTTGATGCGGGATGCGCCCAACTGCTGTCGATTACCTATGCCAAATCTTTGCCGGCTTAACGAAGCGGCATATCGGCGTGTTATTGCAGTAAAATTGCCGCGCTGATTAATAGCGCACTGATCAGCACGGCCCAGGTTGTTGTCCGTTGACCGCTTTCCATCTGCTCGCGCAATAGCGCCAGTTCGCGGTTATGTGCCGCCGTTTGCTGCTGGGCGTGGGCGGCATTGTCCAGTGCCTTATAAAGCAAGGACGGGATTTCCGGGAATTGTTCGGCAAATTCCGGGAACTGTTTAAGCAGTTTGTTGATTTTCGCTTTAGGTCCCATGCGCTCATGAAACCATTGTTCCAGGAAAGGTTTCGCGGTTTGCCACAAATCCAGGTCGGGATAAAGCTGGCGGCCCAGGCCCTCGATGTTGAGCAAGGTTTTTTGCAGCAACACCAATTGCGGCTGGACATGCATGTCGAAACGGCGCGCGGTCTGGAATAAGCGCAGCAGCAACTGGCCGAAGGAAATGTCTTTCAGCGGTTTTTCGAAGATCGGTTCACAGACGCTGCGTATTGCCGATTCAAATTCTTCTATTCGCGTGGAACTCGATACCCAGCCGGATTCAACGTGCATCTGCGCGACTTTGCGGTAATCGCGGTTAAAGAAGGCCAGGAAGTTTTCGGCCAGGTAGTGTTGATCGGACAGCGACAAGGTGCCGACGATACCGAAATCAATGGCGATATATTTGGCCGGCAATTCGACAAAAATATTGCCGGGGTGCATGTCGGCATGAAAAAAATTATCCCTGAATACCTGCGTAAAAAAGATTTCCACGCCGCGCTCGGCCAGTAATTTAAAATCGGCGCCTTCTTTTTTCAGCATGTCGATATCGCCGACCGGTATGCCGTGAATTCTTTCCATGACCAGCACTTTCTGGCGAGTTAACGGCCAGTGGATTTCCGGTATATAAATGATGTCGGAATTTTCAAAATTACGGCGTATTTTGGCGGCGTTAGCGGCTTCCCTGACCAGATCAAGCTCATCCAGCGTGGTTTTTTCAAATTCGGCAACGACTTCCATAGGGTGCAAACGCCTGGCATCGGCCCAAAATCTTTCGGCAAAACGCGCCAGTTCATAAATCAGCCCCATATCGGACTGGATGCGTTCTTCAATATCCGGGCGCAAGACTTTAACGACAACGTGCTCGCCGTTGTGTAACACGGCGCCATGCACCTGGGCGACCGAAGCCGAAGCCATCGGATGCGGGTCAAATTCGGCAAATGCCTCGTTGATCGACATGCCCAGTTCTTTTTCAATAATGTTGCGGGCTATTTCATTGCCGAAAGGCGGGACCCGGTCCTGCAGTTTGACCAACTCATCGGCAATGTCATCAGGCAATAAATCCCGGCGTGTCGATAAGGCCTGGCCGAACTTGACATAAATGGGTCCAAGGTCTTCCAGTGCCTGCCTGATCCTGACGCCGCGGC
>SCST01000213.1 GCA_004299465.1 Methylovulum sp.
CTGCATCAGATGCTGCCAGTTGTCAAAAGGGATAAATTGAAGCAAGGTGCGCAGGTTTTCGAAGAAAGTCCGTCTGGAAGTGATAAACGCAGATTTTTCATAGATTATCCGCGTTTATCATAATCATCTGCGTTCTCGGCAACTGACCTGTCCATAGACCACCCTTGTGGTGGCATCCATGCGGTCGTATTTTTTTGTTGATTCATCGTGTATTTTATTTATTGCGTGTTGCCTTATAAGGTACTTATACCAGGGGGATTTAGCTGTCTTATCACCAGACGGTAATCAGGCTATTTTATAATTCAGCTGTGGAACAGGATTCATTAGAATAATTGCCTGTACGATGGCTCTTACCTGGCCTTAGCAAGCCGACAATCCGCGCGTCAAAAGCGATGCGCTTGCCCACTTTACCCTGCACATCGTAGCAAAAGATGTTGCGATTGCGTTTCACCAGGCTGCACAGAATCAGCAAGGTGTTACCGGGGGCTACGCTGCATCGAAAGCGGGCCTCCTCGATGCGCAGCAAGGTGCCTATCTTGGTTTCCGGCAGACTCTGCTTGCACAGGTAAAAAGCCAATTGCGCTCCGGCCTCGATCATCAATACGCCGGGCATCATAGGCTGGTCGGGAAAATGCCCGTCTACCCAGAACTCGTCATGCTTAAGCCGTTTTACCGCCAATGCACGGCTGCCCAGTTCGTCAACCCAGGCAATATGATCGAGCAAGAGCATATCGCCCCGATGCGGTATGGCCTCAACCAGCTCTTCGCGCGAGATGAGGGGAAAGTCTGCGTCTATGCCTTCAATGAGGAAAAGCGATTCTTTAGCCTGGTTTAAAGTCGGGTCAAATTCACTGATGAACTGTGAATTGAAGCGATCATTCAGCTTAGCGATGAGTTGACGGGCCATTACGGAAGGGTTATTTAGCGAAAGCTTGGAGTTCAACATATCAAGTATTCCTTGTGATAGGAGTGTGAATTCAGAGTAAAACTGATGCCAATTCCCTGCGCGGAGAAGGCGATGGTATGGCAGCCCGGCCCACGCGCAGCAACATCAACGGCACTGAACGCGATTCAAGCCCAAAGGCTCTGGTCAATTCCGCGAGTCCCGCCGACGATTCCGTGGGATAGGTGATGGGCTGGACCGCATATCCTTCAGCGGTGGCAGCCAGGTAAATCCGTTCTATCATTCGACCCGCCCGAAACCAGGCGCCGGGCGTGTCCATATCCGCCCGCACCATAATCCATAATGGGGTCGTCTCGGCCAGTCTCTGCGCGACATCCACCTCGCCCTGACGAAAGGCAGGAGACAGCAGGTCATCCTCGCTGGCGAACAAATCCACCCATTCCTTCACCAGCAATGAGGCGTCGCCGCCAAAAATCGATATACCGTCGCGCCGTTGTTCCCATTCCGAGCGTGAACGGCGAAACCAGGCCATGCCGTCATGGTACGCGCCCTCATCTTCAACAAACCCGCGCACGGAAACATTAACGGCTTTAATGATGGCGGCACGTTCGAGGTTGGTTTCATGCCATCTAAGCTGAATGCCGGGCAAATCAGACAGGTTTCCCAGCTGCGCGGCAAAGTCCCGGTAAGGCATGGGCAGCGGCGCAAAAGGGGCTCGCGTCGTGCGGCGGCGGAACAGCGCGGGAAACCAGGGATGCCTGCCCGAATCGCTGCTTCGGGACAATTCCAGCACAACACAACGACCGCCGTCAACAGGAAACGTGGCGCTGCCGGCATCGTCGATGCGCACCGCGTAACCGAGTTGACCGGCTGCAACAACCATGTTCTCGGCGGCGCAGCCGATGCTCATCAGCATCAGCCGCCGCCGCGGGTCAGCCCGTCCAATGTTGCGATTCAAGTCGGCGAACAGCACAATCCGAAGTCCCTGGATACTGAATGACCAGGGCTGGGTATTGTGCGCATTGGCGGCTAAAGTGCCGCATTGCACAATGTATTCGAGGTCAGTCAAACCGCCTTTTTCGATTTGCGTCCAGGCCTGGTAGGCCGATGGCTCTTCCCAATGATAATTATGAAAACCACCGGCCAGACCCGCGATAACGCCGGTCGTCATCACGCCGGTGCCGATAAGGAATTTCCGGCGTGTCGTGGAGACTCTTTCCACATCCGGCATGGCAACCTCTCTTGCATCTTTGTGCTTCATAAATCCTCAGGCCACCAGGCGCCGGTAAAGACGTAATTTTCGTTCCAGCCCAGGCGCCCCTGCATATCGACATTCAACGCCGTGATTCCGAGCAACTCGCAGAGCTCGAAACAGCCGCGCTGCAAATCCATCCGCACGCTGAGCTGGGTAAAATAAAGCAGCGGCAAGCCCGCCGAGTAAAGGCATTTGATGATACTTTCCTTGGCCGAAAACACGCAATAAGCGGCTGTTTCGCGCCAGTGCGGCGGCAAGCCGTGCAGCCAGGCTTGTTCCCTGGGCACGGCCACGATGTCCAGCGCCTGCCACGGGAAAGGCCGGGTCCGGCATTCCATATCCAGACCCACGCCGCGCGCGCTTTCACGCCTGGACGCGACCGCGGCCGCGATGCCCTGCGAATGGGTTATGCTGCCGATATAACCCTCGCGCCAGACCGGCGCGCCG
>SCST01000214.1 GCA_004299465.1 Methylovulum sp.
CTCTTATATCCGTCCCTGGCTGGCCCGGTTTGTTCGTCATTCAATCCAAGGCTTGTATGTCCTGGCATACACTGAAATACCCGCGGATCGCCAGATCAAAGTGGTTGCAACGGTCGGGCGTCGGGCATAACAACAAGGAGTCGGCATAATGAAAATCAAACGCTTTTTTGCAAAAGATATACGCCAAGCCATGCGCATGGTTAAAGAAGAACTGGGTGCGGATGCGGTCATCATGTCCAACCGGACAGTCGATGGCGGTGTTGAGATTGTTGCGGCACAGGATTTTGACGCGCAGTTGATTCACAACCAGTTGAATCAGAACAAGCCGCATGAGCAAGCGGCAACCGCGCAACAGCCGACCGCCGCACCGCCTCCTGAAGTCAAGAAAACGGGGCTGGCCAATTTTGACGCCGCCAAGAAACATCTGCATCTATTAAGCAGTCAGAGGAAGCAAAATACCGATGTCAAACAGGGCGCGGATGCGTTCGCGCCGGAACGGACGGAACGGCCCGCGCCGGTGGTGCGTCCGCCTCATGACCAGTACGTGGGTTATGCAGAGAAAATACAGTTGCGCGGAAAACCCGATGCCGGCGCATCAGTCACTAAATTTGAACCGCCTGTCGTCAAGGAGCGTCCGGCTTTTGACATCAAAGCGCTTGGCATCAAAGCGCCGGAAAAGCCGGACGGCCTGTCCGACAAGCTGTTAATGGAGATGAGCAAGGAGCTGAAGAGTCTGAGGGCCGCCTTGGATAGCAAGCTGTCTGGCGCCGGTTGGACATCGGGCGCGCAGGCTAGTCCGGTCAGGATCGACTTGTTGCAGCGCTTAGTAGGCATGAGCATCTCAAAGAAATTGAGCATCAAGATCGCCAATCACCTGGCGGATCATCATGATTCAGAACTGGTGTTTGCAAGGGCCCAGGAAATGCTGGCCAAATCACTGCCCATTGCCGAAGATAATATCCTGGAATCAGGCGGCATCGTTGCGTTGGTAGGTCCTACCGGTGCCGGCAAAACAACGACGATAGCCAAATTGGCCGCCAAATTCATTTTAAGGCACGGGTCGAGGCAGGTGGCGTTGATCACGACGGACAATTACCGTATCGGCGCGCATGAGCAAATCAATACCTACGGGCGTATACTCGACGTGCCGGTTCGCGTCGCTACCGGTGCAACTGAATTGCGCAACCTGATCAACAGCTTTGCAGACAAACGGCTGATCCTGATCGATACGGCCGGCATGAGCCATCGCGATATGAAACTGGCCGAACAAATCAATACGCTGAAACAGAGCGATGTGCCGATTAAATCGTACCTGGTGATGTCGGCTGCAACCGAATACAAGGCGATGAATGAAATTATCAAGGCCTTCCAGGTATTTGATCCGCAAGCGAGTATTTTGACTAAACTGGATGAAGCCGTAACACTGGGTTCCGCCATTTCGTCGATCATAGAGCAGAACCTGCCGTTGTTTTGTATTACCGATGGCCAGCAAGTGCCTGAAGATATGCATAAACCGTGTGCCCGATCGCTAATCAAGCAATGCGCGGCTGAATTGAATAGTGAAAGCGACTATACTGATGATGTCAACGACAGCATGTGGGTGGCTCAGGGCTATGCATAATCAATCCGATCAAGCAGCCGGACTAAGAAAAATGAAAAAAATGAAGCCCGTCCGCGTCATTGCTGTAACCAGCGGCAAAGGAGGTGTCGGTAAGACCAACTTGTCGGTTAACATCGGTATCGCCCTTGCGCAAAAGGGACAGCGTGTCATCTTGCTTGACGCGGATATGGGACTCGCCAATGTCGATATACTGCTGGGCATGTATCCCAAGTTCAATTTATCGCATGTGTTGTCGGGCGATAAAACCCTGGATGAAATCATGCTGGAAGGCCCTGCCGGCTTGAAGGTTATCCCTGGCGCGTCGGGCATCCAGAAAATGGCTGAACTGTCAACGATAGAACAGGCCGCCGTGATCCGGGCCTTTAGCGAAATCGACCAGGACCTGGATGTCCTGATTGTCGATACCGCGGCGGGAATCTCGGCCAGTGTCGTCAATTTCGCCCGCGCCTGCCAGGAAATCATCGTCGTTGTTTGCGACGAGCCGACCTCGCTGACGGATGCCTATGCCTTTATTAAATTGCTGAACAGGGATTACGGGCTGAGCCATTTTCATGTGATAGCCAATATGGTGCAATCGGTCCAGCAAGGCCAGGCCCTGTTCCAAAAATTAACCAAGGTGACCGATCATTACCTGGATGTGACCTTGCAGTTTGAAGGCGTGGTGCCCCATGATGAATATCTGCGTAAGTCGGTACAAAAACAAAGTCCTGTCGTTGTCGCGTTTCCGGGCAGCAAGGCGTCTCTTGCGATGAAGACGATAGCGGGAAGAATTGAGAATTGGCCGCTGAAATCCCAGGCGGGCGGTTATATCGAGTTTTTCATCGAAAAAATGATTCAGTACGGTTCTGAGGAATATGCAGCATGAGCGGCGTGGCAATGTATGCATCGGTCAGGGCGGGGAGTACGGATGAAATGGTCATGCAGCATGCCCCGTTGGTCAAGCGCATTGCCTATCATTTGTTGAACCGCTTGCCCGATTCGGTCCAGATAGACGATTTAATCCAGGCCGGGATGCTGGGTTTGTTGGAAGCAATCAAACAATATGATGCGACTCAGGGCGCCAGCTTTGATACTTATGCTGGCATCAGGATTCGTGGTTCGATGATTGATGAAATCAGGCGTTCCGATTGGACGCCGAGATCGGTGCATAAAAAAGCGCGCAGGGTCGCCGACGCCATCAGGGCGATTGAAAACAAAACCGGCTGTGAGGCGAAAGATGCCGATGTGGCTGCCTATTTAGGCATCAGCATTGACGAGTACAATCACATTTTGCTGGATTCAAGCAATTGCCGCATGTTCAGCGTCGAAGAAGTGGCCCAGGCAGGCGACCATTATCTTGAAGAATCGCAGTTCCAGGAAGAGCAAGCCATCGATGATCTAAGCCGTGACGGGTTTCAGCAGGCGCTGGCAAAAGCCATTATGGGATTGCCGGAACGCGAACGCCTGATCATCTCGCTTTATTATGATGAAGAACTCAATTTGCGTGAAATTGGCGAGGTTTTGAATATCAGCGAATCCAGGGTTTGCCAGATCAGC
Source organism: Methylovulum sp. (assembly GCA_004299465.1). Lineage (GTDB taxonomy): Bacteria > Pseudomonadota > Gammaproteobacteria > Methylococcales > Methylomonadaceae > Methylovulum. Next base: position 3,158 of record SCST01000214.1, read on the forward strand.
ACACAGGCCATCTTGAGATTACGCTCAAGACTGTCTGAATGGATGGATGAATACCGGGCTTGAAACAGCGCCGATCCAACTGTTCAGGTCCTTGCCTGAAGCGTAGGGCGTGCTGCGCGCGCCTTCTCCTGTGTGTGGATAACGTGCCGGTTCGTTGATGGCGTGCGTTTATGCCCCAGAGGGTACAGCACGCCTACAGCAAGGGGCTGAATAGTTACCGCCGATCAAGCGGTTTCCATTGAAAGTCCTGGCCGGTATGCAGTTTTCGAGGTTGATTTATGGCTAGCCTGTTGGCGAAATTCAAAATAAGCGTAGAGCGGCGCAATATAATGGATGTTTTAAGCATTTTGGGTATTGTGATGGGAGTCGGCGCCATTCTTCTCGGCAACCTGCTTGAGGGCGGCGAGCTCCGTTCCCTGGTGAACGGGCCGGCGTTGATTATTGTATTCGGAGGCACCTTCGGCGCAACCTTGCTGCAATTTCCGCCGGCCGTTTTTTTTAGGAGCATGGCCATGCTGTTGTGGATATTCAAGCCCAATGCGTTTGACCCCGAGGCGCAAATCAACCAGATAGTGGATTGGAGCTATCGGGTGCGCAAAGACGGCCTCTTGCATCTTGAAGATGAAATAGAGCATATCGACGACCCGTTCATACAAAAAGGCTTGCAGCTTTTGGTCGACGGCAATGATCCTATAACGATACACGACATACTTGAGTTGGATATGAGCGTCAAGGAAAGCAGGGATTACCAGGCGGCCAGGTTGTTCGAGGCGATGGGTGGTTATGCGCCTACCATCGGCATCCTGGGCGCCGTGATGGGCTTGATCCATGTCATGCAGAACCTGGCCAACCCGGAACTGTTAGGCGCAGGTATAGCCACCGCGTTTGTTGCGACCATCTATGGCGTTGCTTCCGCGAACCTGATTTTTTTGCCGGTAGCCAATAAATTAAAAATGCATGTTTTTGTTGCAGCCCAGCTCAGGGAAATGATCGCTACGGGAATTTCCGCGATTGCCAAAGGCGAAAACCCAAAAAATATTGAGCTGAAATTGAGCGGCTACCTGCATACCCGCGACAAGAAGTAGACGATGGCGCGGCATAGAAAAAAAGTCATCGACAGCACCGATAACCATGATCGATGGCTGGTGTCCTATGCCGATTTTATCACCCTGTTGTTTGCGTTTTTTGTCGTGATGTATTCGATATCGTCGGTCAATGAAGCAAAATACAAAAGCCTGACGCATTCGTTAGGCACCGCGTTTTCAAATAAAAGCCAGCCGGCCAGCGGAAATATCACCGACCCGATGCAGTTGAGGGCGCCGTCCACGGTTATCCAGTCGCTGCCTGCCGAAAAAGTGCCCGATATTATCGAGCCAGTGCCGCCGGTTAAAGCACCTGCCGCAGAGCAAGCGAGCGAGCTGGAAAACCCGACGACCGAAGAAATTGAAAAAAAACGCCAGTTAAGCGAAGAGATATTAAAAGAAAGGCGGCAATTGAACCAGGTGTCCGAGCAATTGAAAAATGCCTTGGAACCTTTTATCGATATTAACCTGGTGTCGGTCATTAGCAACGATTACTGGATCTCGCTGGAAATGAGCAGCACATTGCTGTTCTCAAGCGGTGAAGCGGAATTGTCGCAAGCAGCCATACCCGTCCTGAAAAAGATTACCGAAGTCATTAATTCCATGCAAAATGCGATTAACGTTGAAGGGCATACCGATAATGTGCCTATCGCTAATGCGAAATTCAGGTCGAACTGGGACTTATCATCCGCCCGTGCAACGAGCGTCGTCCAGGAGTTTGCCAAATTGGGCATAAATCCCGCCCGCTTATCGGCTATCGGCTATGGCGAATTTCATCCTATTGCCGATAACGCCACGGAAGAGGGCCGCTTTAAAAACAGGCGGGTCCTGCTGGTATTAATGTCGCAGGCTTTTTCCCGTTATGGCGCTAGTGATGAAGAGCGCGCCAGGCTGTTAAACCTGGTCCCGACCGAACCCGCCGGCAGCGCCGTCCCTGTCCCGCCTAATTCCCCCTGATTGATCGCTTGGGAGGCTACCATGTCGGAAATACAGCCCGTACCACCGCTTTATCCTGTTATGAAAAGCAAAAAGATTGACAAGGCCGCTTATGTTGCCGGGCAGTTGCAGCATAAAACAAAGCCGGCACCGGCAGACAAGGATAAGCTAGCTGCGCCGCAGGTTGATGAAAATGCGTGATGACGACGCTGTCCTGGAAATCCTGGTTATTGCCGCCGTCACAGGGGCGCTCATCATGGCCGTTGTGCTGGCCTGGCTGGTGCGCGCCTACCTGGCGCTCAAAAACGATTTCCGGGTGCTTAGCGACAGCATCGGCAGCAGTCATCATGACCTTGCCGGCCTGTGTTCGGCGGCATTGGCCGTGGACAGGCGTCTGGACATGACTGACGAGCAATTGCAGCGGCTTTGGGCAAAATTATCTGAACTGCCTGATTACGGGTTTAATGAACAGGCCGACCACCCCTACCGTTCGGTCATACAAAAAGTCCGTAGCGGGGCCAGTGTCGCCGAATTAATGCAAAGTTCCGGCCTCAGCCATGATGAAGCGGCCTTGTTGGTTCGCCTGCATGGCGCCAAGGCGTCGTCATGAGGCCGGCTTGTCTGCGACCTGCATTTGCCGGGCTAATTCGGCGACATCGTTTTCCGTCGCTTCCAGCACATAGCTTTCAAATTGTTCGTTATCGGCAAAAGCATGCCTGATACGGCTCATTAGCGCGCCCAAAGTTTTTCCCGACAGCCCGGTCGCCCGTCCGATCATTTCGCCATTGAACTTGCTGCGGATCATCTTTGCTTTAACCAGGTCACGATCTGCCTGCCGCCATGCTGTTTCGGTTCCGGGAAAGTGTTCGAAAATACGCGATAGCCAGTCGATTTTACGTTCAGGCCAGGCGTTGAAGGCCGATACGGGTGGATGCTGCTGAAGCCATTGCAGGAAACCGGTATAGGTAGGGCGTTTGGCGTCCCGGACACGGGACCGGTGATTGCGGTTTTCCAGCAGGTAGATAGCGGGATCGAAATAGCGGGATTCTGCAATAAAACGATAAATATCCTCGAGCGTATCGAAGCCGGCCTGCCAGCGTGCCGGATCAAAGCCCAAAAATTCAATCGCGCGGCCGAAATTATGGGTCAAAAGCAGGCTCCTGAACAAGCGGTCGCCGTCGCGAAACGGCAGCCATAATCCATTATCGGCCAGCTTTAAGCCCATCTTGTAGGCAACCCTGCCGGTCAGGTTGCCGACATCGTTCCATGAGAAATAAGCGAGCGAGAAATCAAATTCTTCGAGAGGCACCAAAATCAGGTCCACCTGGAACACCTCATTGACACGGACGGGTGCGCCGATACTGACGACATTGCCGTTGCGGATGACCGGTAAATCGGCATCTGACACGCCCGGATTAAGTGTTTTCGCAAGTTCGCCGGTCCATTGTTCAGGCAAAGGTCCTGCGACCAGCAGGTCTACATCGCCGTAATCCGGTTTTTGCCGGTATGAAGGAATCAGTTCGCAGCGCACGCATCGATCGGTATTAACGGCTGTTTCATCGATCAGCGCTTTTATGCGGTCGCCGATCCGCAAGGCTTCAGCGGTCGGCAAGCGCGTAGAACCGAATTGCTTGAGTGCATTGCCGCCCATGATATATTCCCCTTTGTTTAGCGAAAGCTTGCACCGATGTTACGTGAAGCTTAAATAAAATGCTATGGAACGTGTAGCCATCTGTTTATCCCGACTTAGGGGTGCGTATGAAATAACGTAACTGCTCAGCAGTTAGAAAAATGGAACGCTGATAACGCAGATGAATATGATAAGCACAGATAGAATCCTATTTAATCATAATTATCCGCGTCATCAGTGTTCCATTGTGTTTGATGACTGAGTAGTTTAGTGCGGCAAGGCAGTATCGGTTCGTGTGGCGATGTTGCAAATGCCCGTTATCACGCCCTGGCACATGCCCAGACGTCAACCCGACTAAGCCCCGCTTTTTTTAACGCTTTTGCAAGTTCGTGGCTAGTTGCGCCGGTCGTCATCACGTCATCGAGTATCGCGATGTGCCGGGCGCCGATCGGCTTGACAACGGTAAACGCGTTTTTCAGGTTTTTACGGCGTTGTTTGGCGCTTAACCGGGTTTGGTGCGGCGTGTCTGAGTGCCTGCGGCAACTGTCCAGGTCCAGCGGAATTTGTAATTCCCTTGCGACGGTCCTGGCGATTTCGATGGACTGGTTAAAGCCGCGTTCGCGGTAACGGGATGGATGCAACGGGACAGGGACAATAAGTTCGGGTTTTTCCGCGGTTTTCTGGAGATGTTCGGCCAGCAATTGGCCGAGTAAACGGGCATTTTTGTAATCGGCGCGGAATTTCAACGTCGTTATCAAGTGCTGTATGGCGCCCTGATAAATGAATGGCGCGTAGGTTTCGTCAAATGCGGGACGCAGGCTCAGGCAATGGCCGCAAAGTTTCGGCGTCGCTGACGGTGTTTCAAACATATCGGCGCACTGGTAACAGCATTGGGTATTCCGGGGCAAGTGCCGGTAACACGAGCGGCAAAGGTCGCGATTGTCATGGCCTGAATTACCGCATAACAGACAGGTAGGCGGCAGCAGGTAATCCTGTATAATGTTAAGCCAGTTGTAAGCCATTT
>SCST01000797.1 GCA_004299465.1 Methylovulum sp.
AAGCTGCCTGTGCGGCAGTGAACCGGCAAACGGCGGCGAACCGATTACTGTAACATTTCTAAGCTGCCTGCGCGGCAGTGAACCGGATTGGCGACCGGTACGGCTTCGATGATGCTTTCTAAGCTGCCTGTGCGGCAGTGAACTCACACTCGGCACAAGATGACATTTGAGGAAATTTCTAAGCTGCCTGTGCGGCAGTGAACTTGGCTAGCCAGTTTTTAGTGATGGTGCCGGTTTTCTAAGCTGCCTGTGCGGCAGTGAACCGCGAGATTGAAAAGCAAGTGCTGGAGCTGTATTTCTAAGCTGCCTGTGCGGCAGTGAACCGCCAATGATGTGCCGGTAGGCACGGCCAAGCTTTCTAAGCTGCCTGTGCGGCAGTGAACTTGAAAGGTAAACTTGCGGCGTTTTTTGCGGCTTTCTAAGCTGCCTGTGCGGCAGTGAACACAATACTCCCACATTGCCCGGCAACGATATTTTTCTAAGCTGCCTGTGCGGCAGTGAACTCATGTTTTGCAATTGCTGGGCATTTTTAAACTTTCTAAGCTGCCTGTGCGGCAGTGAACAACAAGGAAAGGTTCATTTAATCACAAAAAAATTTCTAAGCTGCCTGTGCGGCAGTGAACAACCCAGACCGGGATTTTGAAAACCGTTCTCATTTCTAAGCTGCCTGTGCGGCAGTGAACCCCAACGGCATAGCACTGCTATCCCAATAAACTTTCTAAGCTGCCTGTGCGGCAGTGAACAGGTAACTGACAATAAAGTCACGTCGATTAGTTTTCTAAGCTGCCTGTGCGGCAGTGAACCCGAACGAAACGGGCTGATCGCCTGACTAGAATTTCTAAGCTGCCTGTGCGGCAGTGAACTCGCACCCACATCCCGAGCATTTATATTGCACTTTCTAAGCTGCCTGTGCGGCAGTGAACCTGACTTCAAAACCTCTGAAAGCCAGTCGTGTAGCAGTATAAAGGATATTTTACCGTTGTTACCCATCCTAAACACACTGCTACACAACCAACTGATTTTTATATATTTTTAAAAAGCGTTAAAAAATTGGTCAAAAATCGGGGACGGTGGAGACGGCACTTAGGCCATATCGACTAAATGTTGCCCCCGACGGCCCGGCGACCACGGTTTTTTTAATCCACACACAAAACGTCTGCCCGCCACTCAAACTTGTTAAACGAATGAACGGGGTGGTGACGGCCTTTTGCGGCATGTCGCAATAACGGAATTGGGTTTTGTAAGCCGCGTCAGATGGCGGCTTGACAGTTAAATCTATGGTGCTATGCAAAGCCGTCGCCAAATCCATGCCGTGCCGTTTGGCATAACGCCTGGCTAGGCGTTCTTTGCTGGTTTTGGGTTGCTCGCGTTGGTAAGTGGCGTAACTGCTGAGTTTTTCCGGCACCGGCCGAATATTGGTGCAATGCACATAGTCGCTCAGCCGCGCCAACCAGTGGCAGATGTTAAATTGGCTGAGGGTGGCTTCGTGTTCCGCGAATAAGCGCAACTTACCGCCCAACACGCTGACTTTGTCGCCCCACACATACTCAGGAAACGCCACACCAATCGGCACACGGCCTTGTTCATCTTGCATTTCCACCAAGCCTAGATGGATTTGCCCAAAAACTTTTGACCAGAGGAAATGAATGGGTATTTCTTCCTGGGGTAATAACGATAGTTCCTGATAATAATTCAGCATTTACTCATTACCCCCAAAGACACCCCCGCGAATCAGCGTCGCAATCACGTAATGCTGTTGTTCAGCGGGAATCTCGCCATCTTTCAGCCATTTATGAAATAAGGTATAAAAATCATTTTTTGAAATGCGGTGTGCTTCTCCCCGCGATGTGACCGAACCGTACGGCTCAATGGCAATGGCTTTTACATTGCTGTCGTCTGTGTACCACGTGTCGATAGTCCGTAAGGCATTGCCGATTTTTTCCGAGTGCATGGCGGCACAATCATTCAGTTTAAATAGTATTTTTGATTTTTCACCTTTGGGGATATTAAGCACCATTTCTTGCGAAGGCCAAACATGTTGCCCTAATCCGAGTTTGGCGAATGCGGTGATTTCTAAATACTTAAAACCGTCACCTTGTAAACCGTTTTGAATCACGGCAACCAGTTGCGCAAAAGGATGATTGCTGTCATTGGGTGATGGACTAAATTCGTTAAGAGAATAATCGTAAGCATTAAATGACCACGTTTCTTTACCGTGCTTTACTTTGATACAAACCGATTCTGCACCGACACGGTTACGCCATAAAAAACGACCATTTGCGATGTTATTGGCGTAGCGGGTAGCCAATTCTTTAAATTGGTGCTCGCTACGGTAAGCCTTTACAACTTGATTTACTTTTTCTTCAAACTCTGGCGTATTGCAGGCTGTTGGTTCTTCGAGCTGACCCAAGGTTTTTAAAGTGAAACTGATTCGCAGGGTATCGGCATCATGCGGTAAAGACGCATCATCTCCCCATGAAAGATTAGGTTCTTTTTTCTCTCGCTGCGAGACAGGAAGTCGAGTAGTCCCCAGAAGCGATAGGGCTGGGCGTTTTCACGAAGCGCTTTTTGCGTAGTGAAAATGCAAAGCATCCCGAAATCGCGTCGAGTCATTGGGATG
>SCST01000215.1 GCA_004299465.1 Methylovulum sp.
CCGACGTCAGCGGAAAGCTGTCGTCGGGCGGCAAGATAAACCGTTCAGCGCTACCGCTTGCGGAAACAATATCCGGCGCCGAATTTACCGCGCCCCGCGACCCGGTGGAAATAAAGTTAGCCGGTATTTGGGCGGACGTGCTCAATATGCCGAAGATCAGCGTCCTTGATAATTTCTTCGACCTGGGCGGCCATTCCCTGCTTGCGATGAGGCTGATTACCGCGATCAACAAGGCATTCGGCAGCAATCTGTCCTTGTCGGCAATGATACGGCAGCCTTGCCTGGCGCAGCAGGCCGAATTGCTCAGGGGCGGCGCGCATGAGGAGTCCGCGTCGCCGCTGGTTGCAATCAAGCCGGAGGGTACGTTGGCGCCGTTATTCTGTGTGCATACGGCGGGCGGGCATGTCCTGTCGTATCTGAAACTGGCTTCTTACCTGCAAACGCAGCATCCCGTTTACGGCCTGCAATCGGCCGGGCTCGCCGGCGCCGCCGTGGAGGAGCTGGCGGCCTTTTACCTTAAGGCGATGCGCGATGTCCAGCCGCAAGGCCCTTATTACTTGCTGGGCGGGTCATCGGGCGGGTTGATAGCGTACGAAATGGCCCGGCAGCTGCGGCAAAGCGGCGAAGAGCTAGCCTTGCTGGCGCTGCTGGATACGTATACGCCGGCCGTGCTGAAGATATTGGACGATGCAATGGCGGACGACGCATATCTTGACGGTTATGACGACGATGCCCGGTTGTTGATAGCGTTCGCCTGGGATTTGCTGGGCGGTGCGGATCAGCCGATCGCCGATTTAATTAACGGCAAGACGGAACCCGATGAATTATTCAAGCAGATCGCCGGGCGACTGCAAGCCTTGAACATCATTCCCGCGGAAGCGTTGGAAGAGCGTTTGCGAGTCTTTAAAAGCAATAGGCAGGCGATAGACAGTTACCGGCCCCAGCCCGGTGCGGGCGATCATATCGTGCTGTTCTCGGCACAGGATGAAGCGTCGGCGGCGATCGCGCAGTTGATGGTTGACGATTGGGAAAGATTGGCCGGCAGCGATATACGGGTACATGGACTGGCTTGCGATCATTACAGCCTGCTGCAGGAGCCGGATGTGCAGTCATTGGCGCGCATCTTAAACGACTATTTGTGAGGCGTGGAGTCGATAATTTCATAGAGCGTGCTGCGCGCGCCTATGAGTAAAAAATAACATTGATTTGGGGGGTATATGCAAAAAATATTTTTTTATCTTGCCGGCCTTTTATGTTTGTCAAGCATGGGTTGCAGCTTGCCGGGCGAATCGGCAAGGCCGGCAGCGTCTGCTGTCCCTTTGGAACAAATCAGGAAAAGTGCTGACGCGCAAACGGGTGATATGCTGAAGTTTTTGTCGAAAAGCATTCAATATCAATCGGTCGAGGATTTCGGTTACCAATTAAAGCCGGCAACCGAAGCATTGATGCAGTATGCGTTAAACACGGGGGCAACGATGGGTTTTAAGACGAGGCGGGCCGCGAAGGGCCTAGTGGGCGTCCTGGAATACGGCGAAGGTGAGGAGTCCGTCGGTGTGTTAATCCACCTGGATGTTGTCCCGGTGTCCGATGAAGAGCTGCCGCAATGGACGCATCCGCCTTTTTCCGGAACAATTACCGGCGACGAAGTCTGGGGCAGGGGAGCCCAGGATGATAAGGGTGCGCTGGCCTCGGTGTTATGGGCGGCGAAATACCTGATCGATAATAAGGCTTCGTTCAAGCGTAAACTGGTTATTATCCTTGGGACGAAAGAAGAAAAAAGCTTTGAAGACCTGGTCGAATACTTTAACGAATTTCCGCAAAAGGAATTCGGCCCGACCTTCGGGTTCGTGCCTGACGGGGCTTATATTTCCCAAGGCGAAAAAGGCATTGCCGATGTGGACATTACGTTTACAGGCTTATCCGCATCGCCTTTACAGCGCGACAACATAGTCGATTGGCGCGGCGGTACGGCAATCAATACGGTTGCCGATTTCTCGTACCTGGTGATCAAGAGCCGGGATGTCGAAAAAACCAGGGCTGAACTTTCGGGTTTGATCAGGCAGCTCAGTGATGAGCTGAAGTCCGGGGTATCCAGCCGGATTTACGGACTGACAAAAGCTTACCAGGCGAATCTTGGCTTGCAGGACTACCAGGCATTCGTCGACCAGTATGCGCCTGAAGGACTGCCTAAAGGCGATCTGGTCGTTTTTTCAAAAGGTGTTGCCGCGCACGGCAGCGCTCCGTGGATGGGCAAAAATGCGCTGGTCGAGGTCGCCTTGCTCGGCGACAGGATGAGTTGTGTGCCTGATAATGCCTATAAACAGGCGTTTCAATGGATTACGTCAAAAATCGGCTTAAGCACCGACGGTAGCGGCCTGGGCATCCCCTTTACCGCATCGGCCAAATTACCTTCAGCCCCCCAGGGGATGTCGCCTGTGGCGTATCTTGGAACGTCCGCCAACTTGGGATTGGTCAGCGTCAACGCGCATGACGACAGGTTGCGCTTGTCTATCGATTTTCGTACCGGCTTTGAAAATACCAATGACCAGATCATCACGCATGCCCAAGAGTCCGCCGCGCAGTTTCATGGTACTGCGGCTTATCAGGCGGGAGTGGGTTCTCATTATGAACCCTTTTATTATACGACTGATGAGCCGCTGCTGGATTTGATGATCAATGCCTATAAGACGGTCAATACGGGTTATCCCGCTGAAACGCCGTATGTTTTCATGACGCCGGCAACGACATACTTGAAGCTGGTGACTAATTTTGTTAATTTTGGCCCTGTCGACCTTTACCCCGATTTTTATGCCAATTACTTTCATGAAAAAAATGAACGCACGACAATCAAAAGCCTCGTGAATAATTCGATCCTCTATGCCTATACCTTGCAAAAAATGCTGCAAATGGACAAAGCGCCTGTTCGCTGAACGGATGCTTATCTGCCGGCGATGAAATTGACTATCCTGAATCCTAAAAATCCCGAGCAGGATTTTCCATCCGTCAGGAAAGCCTTGACGGAGCCCGAGGGTTTGCTCGCGATAGGCGGCTGCCTGTCAAAAAGTCGCCTGTTAAACGCTTACCGGCACGGGATTTTTCCGTGGTATAACCCTGGGGAGCCGATACTGTGGTGGTCGCCGGACCCCCGATTGGTGTTATTCCCGGAGCATTTGGCGGTTTCGCGCAGCCTGCGTAAGACGCTGCGAAAAAACAGTTTTTTGGTGACGTTTGACAAGGTGTTTGATGACGTGATTAATGCCTGCGCAAAACCCAGGGCGGAGGACGCCGGAACCTGGATCACGGCGGATATAAAGCAGGCCTATAATGAATTGCACCGGCTCGGCATTGCGCATTCCGTGGAAGCATGGCAAGACGGCGAGCTGGTTGGTGGTTTGTATGGACTCGCGCTGGGGCAGGTGTTTTTCGGTGAATCGATGTTTCACAGCAGGACGGATGCGTCCAAAGTCGCCTTCGTCACGTTGGTTGAACAGCTAAAATGCTGGGGATACCAATTGGTAGATTGCCAGGTGCATACCCATCATTTAACAAGCCTGGGCGCGGAAGAAATAGACAGGGAGCTTTTTATACAACTGCTCGATCGCTATTGTGACCTGCCCGTCCAAGCATCGGCCTGGACGCAATGATTTCCATTCCATTATTCCTGACCCAGGATCATGATTGCAGTTATCTTGATGGCGAGATCGCCCGTTCCGCTTTCGTGCATCCGTCCTGCCCATTAACACCGGCGCTTTACGGCCAGTTGATCAAGCAAGGTTTTCGTCGTAGCGGAAATGATGTTTATAAGCCGTACTGCCGGTGCTGTTCGGCTTGCCTGCCGTCAAGGCTGGCGGTCAAGCAATTCAAGCTTAGCAGAAGCCAGAAGCGCTGCTGGAAAAAAAACAGCGACACGCAGGCTATCGTTAAACCGCCGGTTTTTGAACAGGCGCATTACGATATGTATTTGCGCTACCAGGCAAGTCGGCATGGCGACGGTGAGATGGCGCATTCCAGCCCCGACGATTATATTGATTTTCTGGGCAGCGTTTGGTGCGATACCCAATTCGTCGAGTTTTCAATCAACGGCGAATTGGCCGGTGTTGCCGTTATCGACCGGTTTGAAGATGCCTGGTCGGCTGTTTATACTTTTTTCGACCCGAAATTTGCAGGTTACAGTCCCGGTGTTTATGCGGTGCTGTGGCAAATTGAGCAGCTTCGAAAACAGCGGCGGGAGTTTTTATACTTGGGTTTCTGGATCAAGGATTGTAAAAAAATGGTCTATAAAAGCGATTACCAACCGCTACAATTATTGGCTGATGATCAATGGACTGAGATGGTTTTATAAAAACGGCCGTCTTTTTTTTGCCGCACACTTCTATTGTTAACACTGAGCCTGTGATATGATGAGCATTTTTAATTATCAAGGTAATACAAATGGCTAAAGAAGATCAAATTGAAATGGAAGGAAAGGTAATAGATACGCTCCCAAACACGATGTTTCGTGTGCAACTGGAAAACGGTCACATCGTAACGGCGCATATTTCAGGCAAAATGCGTAAACACTATATCCGCATTCTTACCGGTGACAGCGTTAAAGTCGAAATGACCCCTTATGACTTGACCAAAGGCCGCATTTCATTCCGTATGCGCTAGTCCCGTCCTCTCCGGCAACCCCGCCTTCCCTGATAGGACACAGCGCATACGTCCTGCTGATCAACTATTTTCAGAAACCACCAGTTCTTTGCTTTCGATTGCAAAGCCGAGCTCGTTATTCTCCACAACAATTGTGACATGACCGCCGTGAGCCAGCTTGCCGAACAGCAAGTCATTCGCCAGAGGTTTCTTGATTTTTTCCTGGATTAAACGCGCCATCGGTCTAGCGCCCATTTTGGGGTCGCAGCCGTTTTCAGCCAGCCACAAACGCGCATCGGCATCTAATGTCAGCGTGACATGCTTGTCTGCGAGCAGGGCTTCCAATTCAAATATGAATTTATCGACGACATGCCCGACGATGGAGATATCCAGCGGTTTGAACTGGATAATCGCATCCAGGCGGTTGCGGAATTCGGGCGAAAAGCCTTTTTCGATCACCTTCAAGCTGTCGCTGGCATGATCCTGGTAAGTAAAGCCTATCGACGCGCGGCTGCCTTCTTCGGCCCCGGCATTAGTCGTCATGACCAGGATAATATTGCGGAAATCCGCTTTGCGTCCGTTATTATCGGTTAATGAGCCATGGTCCATGACCTGCAATAACAGGTTAAACACATCAGGGTGCGCTTTTTCCAGTTCATCAAGCAGCAATACGGCATGCGGGTGTTTGGTGACTTGTTCGGTTAGTAAGCCGCCCTGGTCGAAACCGATATAGCCCGGAGGCGCGCCTATCAGCCTCGAAACGGTATGGCGTTCCATATATTCGGACATATCAAAGCGAATGAGTTCGACGCCCAATACCTTGGCCAACTGCCGGGTGACTTCGGTCTTGCCGACGCCGGTAGGGCCTGCAAACAAGAACGAGCCTATGGTTTTTTGGCTGTCGCGAAGACCGGCGCGCGATAATTTTATCGCCGACGCTAATGCACCGATGGCCTCGTCCTGCCCGAATACCAGCATTTTCAGGTTTTTCTCCAGGTTGGCGAGCTTGTCTATATCATTCGACGAGACTGATTTTGCCGGCACCCGGGCAATTTTTGAGACAATTTCCTCTATCTCTGCCGTGTCAATGAGCTGCTTACGCTCCGTTTCAGCCGTCATGCGCTGTTTTGCGCCGGCTTCATCGATGACGTCAATCGCCTTGTCGGGCAAATGCCGGTCATTGATATAGCGGTCCGATAATTCCGCGGCGACGCGCAAGGCATCGGCGGAATATTTGACGTCATGATGTTCTTCAAAGCGAGACTTCAGGCCTTTTAGAATTAAAATGGTATCTGCGACGGAAGGCTCCAGGACATCGACTTTCTGGAAACGCCGCGCCAGTGCATGGTCTTTTTCAAAAACGCCGCGGTATTCCTGGTAGGTCGTGGAACCTATGCAGCGCAATTGCCCGGAGGCCAGCGCCGGTTTTAGTAGGTTGGAGGCATCCATCACGCCGCCTGAGGCAGAGCCTGCGCCGATAATGGTATGGATCTCATCGATGAACAGGATGGCATCCGGTTCTTTTTTGAGTTGATTGATCAGTGCCTTAAGGCGCTTCTCAAAATCACCGCGATATTTGGTGCCGGCAACCAGGGCGCCCAGGTCCAGCGAGTAAATGACGCTTTTCATCAGGACTTCAGGCACGTTTTCTTCAACGATTTTTTTCGCGAGGCCTTCTGCGATAGCCGTCTTGCCAACACCCGCCTCGCCGACCAGTAACGGGTTGTTTTTGCGGCGGCGGCACAGTGTCTGTATCGTGCGCTCGATTTCCAGTTCCCTGCCGATTAACGGGTCAATCCGGCCATGCAAGGCTTCTTCATTAAGATTGGTCGCATATTTTTCCAAAGGACTGCCAGCATCGGCTTCCGGGTTGCCCGATTCGGATGTCCGGTCACTCGGCGAAGCATTGTCCAGGTCGGTTTTTGAAATGCCGTGCGCGAGGTAATTCACGACATCGAGCCGCGATATATCCTGTTTGTTTAACAGGTAAACGGCATGGGAGTCCTGCTCGCTGAACAGGGCGACAAATAAATTGGCGCCGGTCACTTCTTTTTTATCGGAAGCCTGGACATGAAAAACGGCGCGTTGCAGTACGCGCTGGAATCCCAGCGTGGGCTGGGTTTCACGCTGTATGCCTTGCGGAATCAGCGACATGGTTTCATCGATAAACTGCGCTAACTGTCCGCGCAGGAGTTTAACATTGCAGCCGCAGGCTTTCATGACCACTTCTGCGGAGGCATTATCGAGCAGTGCCAGTAACAAATGTTCAACGGTGATAAATTCATGACGTTTATCATGGGCATTTTTAAAGGCGGTATTTAACGTAACTTCAAGTTCTTTGCTTAACATAAACGCTCCAATCTACACTACTTCCATCGAGCACAACAAAGGATGCTGGTGCTCGCGTGAATACTCATTGACAATAATTACTTTGGTTTCGGCGACATCTTTAGTATACGTTCCGCAAACACCTACCCCTTGCGTATGTATTTGCAACATGACCTGGGTAGCCAGTTCTTCAGGCATGGCAAAAAAATCCATTAACACCTCAATTACAAAATCCATCGGCGTGAAATCGTCATTCAACAGGATAACTTTATATAGAGGCGGTCTTTTCAATTGAGGTTTGGCTTCTTGAAGAGCCAAGCCGTTATCATTATCTTCAAGCGGATCAAAATCGGACATAGTAACCAATAAAAAAAGACTTCTTGGCTATTAACATAATGCTAATAGCCGAGTATTTCAAGCCTATGCCGATAACAAATTACGGCGGCATGCAAAGGACTGTCTTGTCCTGTACGTGCTTGGTAATCTTTGCCAGCATAATATCTTTAAATCTAGTAACATAAGCCATTTTATTAAAGCCGGAATTCATTAATGGTTTGGAAACCACATGTTACCGTTGCCGCTATTATTGAGCGGGATCAGCGTTTTTTACTCGTTGAGGAAGAAACACCGCGCGGCCTGCAATTTAACCAGCCTGCCGGGCATTTTGAAAAAAACGAAGACCTGATCGCTGCGGTTAAACGTGAAGTCTATGAAGAAACCGCTTGGCAGTTCGAGCCTGAGCATATTATTTCGATACAATTGTGGCGAAGAAATCCCGATTACCCGACTTTTCTCAGGGTCTGCTTTACCGGCGCCTGCCATAGCTATAATCCAGGCCAGCCCTTAGATGCCGGCATCGTCGCCACGCACTGGCTAACGCGCGATGAAATCGCGCAGCAGCGGGAACGCCTGCGTAGCCCCTTGGTGCTGATAGGCATAGACGAATACCTCAGCGGGCAACGCCACCCTTTGTCATTACTAAAATCATTTCTCGATCTTGACTATGCGTAAAAATATAATCGTCGGCATGTCCGGCGGTGTCGATTCTTCGGTTACGGCCTTGCAGCTTTTGGAGCAAGGCCGTAA
>SCST01000216.1 GCA_004299465.1 Methylovulum sp.
CAAGAACATGGCGTACATCCGAATCAAGTGAGTCAATGGAAAAAAGAGCTACTGGAAAATGCAGGCAGCCTCTTTGAAGGTAAGCGAGGGCCTATAGTGGTCAACGCACAGAGCGACCCTGACCGGTTATACGCCAAGATTGGGCAATTGAATATGAAGCTGGACTGGCTAAAAAAAAGTCTTGGATCAGCCTTTAAACGAACGCCAGAGCTGGATAGAACCGAATGCTTCTGTCCCGGTATCAACGCAATGCCAGCATCTCAAAATCACGCGTTCCGTGATTTATGAGCAAAAAAGCGTCTGTTAAAAGAGCCGGATAAGGATGAACTCGTGTTATTACGCTTGTTGGATGAAGAGTACACGCGACACCCGTTTTATGGTTCACGCCGGATGAAGAAATACCTGAGTGACTGCGGCTATAGCGTCAATCGCAAGCGGGTGCAGGGATTGATGCAAAAATTAGGCTTGGTCGGCATGTCCCTCGGCCCGAATACCAGTAAACCGCATCCGCAGCACAAGGTTTATCCCTACCTGCTTCGTGGTGTTGACATTACCCGGCCCAATCAGGTTTGGAGTACTGGTATTACTTATATTCGGTTACCGCGCGGATTTGTTTATCTGGTCGCGATCATCGACTGGTACAGCCGCAAGGTACTGTCATGGCGGCTGTCGAACACGATGGATGCCGGATTTTGCGTGGATTGTTTGGAAGAGGCCATCAAGCTATACGGCACACCGGCTATTTTCAATTCCGGCCGAGGCTCGCAATTCACCAGCGATGCCTTTACCGGTGTGTTACTGGAGAGCAACATTGCGATCAGCATGGATGGACGAGGCCGGGAGCTGGACAACATTTTTGTTGAGCGGCTATGGCGGACGGTGAAATATGAAGAAGTGTATTTAAAGCAGCACAGCAACATGCCGAACTTGTTGATGGGATTGACGCAGTACTTTCAATTCTATAACCAGGAACGTTGGCATCAAGCACTGGATTACAAAACGCCGGATGAAGTCTATAAAACGGCTACAGGCGGCGGGGCAAAGATTGTGGATAAATTTAACGGTACGGCTGAAACATCAGACCTCGTGCCGCAAAACTGGGACAGCGCCATTCAGCTGGAGTGTGACTGACTTGTTGGGCTTATAGACAGCGAACAGTGAAACACACGATTCACCTTATGCATTAACCTCACGGCTCAATGCCTCGATGGCCCATTGGTTAAGGCTTTTGCCAACTGCTTGCGCCTTAACTAAGGCTGCTGCATGAAGCTCTGGCGGAACCCTAAGCAAAAGCTTGCCGCTAACTGGTTTTTCAGGTGATTTACCAATTTTTTTACACGCCTCAAGATAATCATCCACAGCCTCTTCAAATGCCGCGTGTAAATCGGCAACATTATCGGCGTGAAAGCCAATAATATCTTGGATGCCAAGTAACCTGCCAACTAGGCTATTGTCACGGTCATCGAAATCAATGCGGGCGGTGTAGCCCTTATAAGTCAGTGTGTTCATGGTTTAACTCCGATAACGGTTAAAAAATCGCGGGCTTGCTCGACTTGATACGGCTTGGCTTCCTTGGCGGGATGCGGGCGATGAAAAGCGGTAATTTTGCCATTGAATTCAAAACGGACACGAGAACCACGCCTTCGATAACCCGGCAACCCAGCGCGATGAATAGAGTTTCGATACGCACCCATTCGAGAGAGACTGTAGTCGGTTTGGCAAAGATGGCCTGCAAAGTTTTGGTGTGTTTGGCATTCATGTGGCACATGCTATCAAAAAACGATAGCAATAAAAACTAATTTGACTTCACCTTGTTACCGAACAACTAACTTTGCTGGTTGTTTATTTACGCTAAAGGCCATGAAGCTAAATTACTGCGAAGGTGTATTTTCAGACTTCCCAACGTAGAGCTAAGGGGCGCGCCGTTCGATGAAGCCCAGCGAAACCCGGAAGCCGTAATAAAAACCGATGTTCAAATGCGCCAACGGTCGGCGCGTCCTTTTGAGCGACATGTTAGGCCGAGCAGGGCGGTGAAGCCAACGCCGCCACCGGACAAGAAGCTAAACCTAGCCACAGAGGCAAAGGCCGCAACGGAACCTCCGATGCCGCAATAAAGCCCGTCGCCTCATTCAGCCCCCGCAAGCCAAAACCGGCACGGCTTTCTCATAAAAAATTAACTTGCCTAAGCGTTGAAATGAGGATTTCAGGTAAATCAACAAACTCCTCACAATTTCTTAGAAATTCGTCGCGCCCGACCAGCGCAGTATATTGGTTGCGAAACAACGCAACTTTCCCAGCACTTGAGCTTGGTTTCCGTTTTTGACCTGCACGCTATCCTCGTCGAAAGTGACATCCAAAATCCAATTATTCGATTCTACCCCCCAATGTTTGCGTAGGGTGTCCGCCAATTCCGAGCCTGTCTGGGCTGAGCTAACCGTTTGA
>SCST01000217.1 GCA_004299465.1 Methylovulum sp.
TGACGCGCACCACCAGCAACAATAAACCGTCCTGCTTTTTGCCCTGCGAGGTCTTGCGGATATGGCGGGGGGGAATGCGCAGCATATCTTCGAGAGAAACGACGGGAACGAACTCGTTGCGGATAATGACCGCACGTCGCTCGGCGATATTCAATATCTCGCTCTGGGGTACGCGCAGCAGTTCGGAAACATACTGGGCGGAGAAACCAAAAGGAATACCGCCGACTTCCACCAGCAACACACGCATCATTGCCAGCGACAGCGGCAAGCGCAGCATAAAGGTGGTGCCGGCTCCGGGACGATTTTCCACGCTGACCATTCCTTGCAGGTCGTCCATGATACAGCGCTTGACGACATCCATGCCTACGCCACGGCCGGAAATGTCGGTAATAATCGAGCTGGTGCTAAAGCCGGGTAGGAAAATCAGCTCGATGACCTCCTGTTCACTCAGCGTCAGGGCTTTTTCTTCGGTAACAAAGCCCTTGCGCACCGCTTTTTCACGAATGGCTTCAATCGGGATACCCCCGCCATTATCGCTAATTTCGACCACTACCCAACCACCGTCCTGGCGCGCAGAGAGAACGATGCGGCCACGCTCCAACTTGCCCGCTGCCTGGCGCACGGCTGGCGCCTCGATGCCATGATCTACCGCGTTGCGCAACAGGTGCAGCACCGGGTCGCTGAGTTTATCGATCAACTGCCGGTCAAGCTCAATTTCCGAGCCGCTGACGATGCATTCTACATCCTTGCCGACCGAATCCGCCAGTTCCCGCACCATGCGTCCAACCGGGTCGAACACGATGGACAGCGGCAACATGCGCATGATCAGCGCCTTGCTGTGCAATTCGTTCATGAGCAATTCCTGGGCGAGCACATCGTCGCGCAAGGTCAGCGCAAAACGATGCAGATGGGCCTTCAGCATTGTCTTGTCAGCTCCCGCGGCACTTGCGGCGTCAAAATCCATGCGCTCGATTTCGCGGATGTCGATGAGGCGCTGGTGCGAGCGGGCATGGCTGGAAATTACCTCGCCCATCAGCTTGATCAATTCGTCGAGCTTGTTCATCTTCACGCGTACGGTATCCGGCGCTTTCAGTTTCTGCTCAATATTTGGACCCGGTAGCTCGGGCATGGTATTGATGTCCGGTACCTGTGCGCCCAAAATATCGGGCGACGAAAAGTGCTTGTCCGAGCTGTCCGGCTGCATACCGATGCTTTCACCTTTGGCCGCCAGTGCCAGCGTATGGCATAGCGATTCGTCCACGGCGGGCAATTCGCCGCCTTCGGCCAGCCGTTCCACCAGCGCGGACAGCCCATCTATGCCGCGATAAAGCAAACGCCCCAATTCCGGGCTGTAGCCGAGGCTACCGTCGCGCAGGGCGCCCAGCACCTCTTCCAGCTGGTGTGCAGTATCGGTGACGGGGATTAATTTGAGCATCCGCGAGGAGCCCTTGATCGTGTGAGCCGAACGAAAAATGCTGTTGATGTTTTCACGGTCGGTGGGGTCGCGCGCCAGCGCATCCAGGCCGTCTCCGAGACGGGTGATATGGTCGCGCGCTTCTTCGATGAAGCGGGCCTGGAATTTTTTGATGTCGAGCGCCATATTGTCCTAGTCCGAAATCATGGCATGTCCATCGTCCAGCCTGGCGAGCTGGTGCTCGCACAAAAAGCGCACCTCGGATACCGGCAAGCCAAGCGGAATAATGGACAGGCCGTCATCTGGCGCTTGCTGCGCCGATAGTAATTGCAGCACGACGCGATAGGCGCGCCGTGCATTTTCCATCTTGTTATCCGCACGGTACAACTCGCCCAGGTAATAGTGCGCCGGCCAGCATTCATTGCGTGCGTAAACCGCCTGTTTGAACCATTTCACCGCATCATCGGCCTGATTGCGCCATTTCGCGGCCAAGCCGAGCAGCACGAAGGCGTCGGTTGACCAGGGTTCAATATTCAGCGCCTGTTGTGCGTTGTCTTCGGCGGCGGCATAGTCTTTGCGATGCAGCAGGATGTGCGCCTTGAGCAGCAACGCGGCGCCGGCGTCGGGCTGCTGCTTAAGCAACATGGCCAGGACAGCCATTGCTTCGTCGTAGCGCTTTTCCCGAATCAGGCGTAAAGCTTCGTCGGCACTGGCCGCCATCGGTGCCGGCAACGGCTGTTGAAAAGGTGTTTCCCGCTCCGTCAGTGCTGAAGGTTGCGCCGCGCGAAGTGAACTGGAAACAGGCGGGGATACCGTCCTGTCGGTCATGCCGATGCCGCGGGCGGGCGGGTTTGGCATTTTCATGCGTGGTTTAGCCGGCTCGGGATGTTGTTTGGCAAAATAAAACAATCCGCCTTCTTCCACCAGGCTGAACACGCCCAGATCGTTGGCCAGGGTTTCTGCGGTGCCGATGATCAAATAGCCGTCGCTGTTTAACAGCTTTGCAAGATGCTGCTGAATGATGCGGCGCGTCGGCGTATCGAAATAGATCGAGACATTGCGGAAGAAAATAATGTCGAGATTTTGCTCTTCTAGGGGATAGAGTTCGGACAGCAAATTGAGGTGATGAAAATGCACTTGATGACGCACCTCGCTGTTGACGCTCCAGATGCCTTTATCATGATGATTGAAAT
>SCST01000218.1 GCA_004299465.1 Methylovulum sp.
GCTTTTTATTAACATAGACATACAAATAGCGCGCCAACGGATATTTACCCGCCAATGCATTTTCAGGCGTTGCATCGACAAAATCCTTGCCGCCTTTTTTTGCCAGAGGCACCGCCTTAATACCCGACGTCACATAACCGAGGCCGGCATAACCTATACCATTCATTGATGTCGTCACTGATTGCACAACTGAAGCCGAACCAGGCTGCTCATTAACATTATTTTTGAAATCCCCTTTGCACAGGGCATGTTCTTTAAAATAACCATACGTGCCGGAAACGGAATTGCGCCCGTACAACTGGATACTCTTTGTCTTCCACGCATCAACACCGGCATCGCCCCAAGTTACAATATCGGTTTCATAGCCGCATTTGCGCGTAGAAGAAAAAATGGCGTCCACTTGGTCAACAGACAGGCCTTTTATAGGGTTATCCTTGTTGACAAAAACAGCCAACGCATCAACAGCCACAGGAATTGCAGTCGGTTTGTAACCGAACTTATTTTCGAAAGCCTCAAGCTCGTCGTCTTTCATTTCACGGCTCATAGGACCCAGATTAGATGTCCCTTCCGTTAACGCCGGCGGCGCAGTAGAAGAGCCGGCCGCTTGAATCTGGATATTTACATTGGGATAAATACGGTTAAATTCTTCAGCCCAAAGCGTCATTTGATTTGCCAGCGTATCAGAACCCACACTGGATAAATTCCCTGAAATACCGCTGGCTTTTTGATATACAGGAACTCCCTCATCAACCTTTTGCACCGCATCGACGGCACTGCTGGTTAATACGGCGGAAGCAAAACCCATCGCAGCTATTAGCGATTTTGTTTTAAAAGATAATTTCATTATCAACTCTCAAAAATGTTAGTCTGGATATGCTGCTTATAAGAAGGCCCCAAGCATATTGCGTCAACATGACAAGATTATGACAGCTATATTTTCACCCGCATTCCTCTATACCCGCAAAAAGTAAAGTTGACCTGCATTTTCGTGGCGGAGCAATGAATCATATCCACCGTAAAAAAACAACAACTCAATAAGCAACGGGTTAAGCCCAAAAGAAAATCATCGAATATTGGCTGCCGACATTAAATTACCTGCCGAAGAGTATTAAAGACAGCCCATCATCAAGCTTGCCGCAATAAGCAAACCTATGCACATCAAGCTGGCGATTACATTTTTTGGACCCTATAAACGGGGTTGGTTAACATATCATCGGGCATAAAAAAACCGGCTCTATGACCGGCTTTCTTTGATCGCTATACGTATGGTGCCCAGGGGCGGAATCGAACCGTCGACACGAGGATTTTCAGTCCTCTGCTCTACCGACTGAGCTACCTGGGCATTTTTAGAATTGTCTGCAAACTCGGCTTTTTCTGAGCTTACCACTTTTATGTAAATGGTGCCCAGGGGCGGAATCGAACCGTCGACACGAGGATTTTCAGTCCTCTGCTCTACCGACTGAGCTACCTGGGCATGCCTGCAAAAGACGGCTATTACACTCGATTATTTACTTATAGTCAATAGAGCTTGCAGTTTTTATTATGACGGTGTGACATCGGGAGGCGGATTTCCGTTTCTAAACAGGTTAGCAATTAGCCTGAAAACTTTTTTTACGCCTGTCCATATCCGCGGCAACCACCAAATCATCAACAAAATAAAAACTACCAACGCGGCCAAAAACAGTATCGGATGGTTTATACAAGCCCAAACGCCAGCTATGACGGCAACATCCTCGCCGACTGATGCGAACCAGTTACTGAACGGTTCGGGCGAGGTATTAATCAATATACGGGTACCGGCTTTAGTGACATGGGAGCCTGCCGCCATTCCGCCGCCAATGATTGCTGCGGCCAGCTCAACCGCCGGATTCAGCTCGCCTACAGCACCTGCCGCGAGCATGGCACCAGCAGGGATGCGGATAAACGTGTGTATAGCATCCCAGCCCGTATCCACACCCGGCGTTTTATCGGCAAAAAACTCGACACAATACATTAAGCCCGCAGCACCCAAAACTAGTGGGTTGGCGACGATTTGTAAATTCGGCGGCAAGTCTATATTGCCGCTATTCGCGAGCAATCCCAAGGTCAGCAATGTTGCGTACAGATTAATACCGCTGGCCCACGCCAATCCCATCGTGAGCGCCAGGGTTGTTGATATGTTATTCAATGCATCCATAAAACGATCCTATTTTTAATGACCAAGCCCGGCACAGCCTGTTTTTCCTAGCGCCACGTCGGCCAGTTACAAAATGATACTTTGGAATCCTGAAACTTTATCCGGCACCGATTCAATCACGAAAATCCAAGAAACCAAACCAGTCCAGCTGAGATTGATTTACCGAAACCGGCGTTTTCGACATCCATTCATCAAGAACATATTCCAAACCATAAAAATTGCCATTATCGAAAGCCTGATTCATGCATTCAATAATATTACTGTCGTTAGTATCGTGATCTTGATTAATCATTGGCTTACCATCCTTTTTGCACAGACTGTTTATCTATTGCTCATCCAGGGATTAAAAATATCCCTGCCCTGATATAAAGAATGGAATATGTAGACTGAATAGAAGCTGAAAACTATAAGATATTGAACAGCCTGATCCCTCAAACATCTGTATGCGCCGCAGACACAAAACAGCAGATGTCCGTCCCGCCCACAAAAAAGCCCCCGCTGTTTTGCAACAACGGGGGCTTTTCATTTACAGCAAGATTTAAAGCAGAGAGCTTTAAGATCGCATGGCTTACATCATGCCGCCCATACCACCCATGCCGCCCATACCACCCATATCAGGCATGCCATGAGCGCCTTTTTCATCGCTAGGCGCATCGGCAACCATCACTTCGGTAGTCAGCATTAAGCCGGCAACGGAAGCTGCGTTTTGCAATGCAGTACGCGTGACTTTCGCCGGGTCCAAAATACCCATTTCGATCATATCGCCGTATTGGCCGGTCGCTGCGTTGTAACCGAAGCTGCCGGTGCCTTTTTGGACTTCATTAAAGACCACAGAAGGCTCGTCACCCGCGTTCGCAACGATTTGGCGTAACGGCTCTTCCATCGCACGACGCAAGATATTGATACCAACGGTTTGGTCGTGATTGATGCCTTCAAGACCCACCAATGCAGACAATGCGCGCACCAGTGCAGTACCGCCGCCGGCAACGACACCTTCTTCAACAGCTGCGCGGGTTGAATGCAACGCATCTTCCACACGGGCTTTCTTTTCTTTCATCTCGATTTCAGTCGCAGCGCCGACTTTAATCACGGCAACACCGCCCGCCAGTTTAGCCAGGCGTTCTTGCAGTTTTTCCTTGTCATAATCAGAAGTCGCTTCTTCGGCTTGGGCGCGGATTTGCGCAACACGGCCTTTGATTTGTTCTTCAGAACCAGCGCCATCGATAATGGTGGTATTTTCTTTGCTGATTTGTACTCGTTTTGCAGTACCCAATTGAGCCAGTTCTGCTTTTTCCAAGCTCAATCCGACTTCTTCAGAAATAACCGTACCGCCGGTCAATACCGCGATGTCTTCCAGCATTGCTTTGCGACGGTCACCAAAGCCCGGCGCTTTAACGGCTGCAACTTTAACGATGCCGCGGATGGTATTGACAACCAGAGTTGCCAAAGCTTCGCCTTCAACGTCTTCAGCTACGATCAATAACGGACGGCCTGACTTGGCAACACCTTCCAAAACCGGCAACATTTCGCGAATGTTGGAGATTTTTTTGTCGTAAATCAGGATCATCGGATCATCCAACTCGACGCTCATGCTGTCTTGTTTGTTGATGAAATAAGGCGACAAATAGCCGCGGTCGAATTGCATCCCTTCAACGACATCCAGTTGGTTGTCCAGGCCAGAACCTTCTTCAACGGTAATAACGCCTTCCTTGCCGACTTTTTCCATTGCTTCGGCAATGATTTGGCCAACTGACTCATCAGCGTTTGCAGAAATAGTACCAACTTGGGCAATGGCTTTGTTGTCGGTGCAAGGGGTTGCGGAAGCAACAATCGCTTCAACGGCTTTAGTCACGGCTAAATCGATGCCGCGTTTCAAGTCCATTGGGTTCATACCGGCGGCAACGGCTTTCAGGCCTTCATTGACGATAGATTGCGCCAATACGGTTGCCGTGGTGGTACCGTCGCCGGCAACATCAGAAGTGTGCGAAGCCACTTCTTTAACCATTTGCGCACCCATGTTTTCGAACTTGTCTTTTAATTCGATTTCTTTAGCAACCGATACACCGTCTTTAGTGATGGTCGGTGCGCCGAAGCTTTTATCTAAAATAGCATTACGGCCTTTAGGACCTAATGTTACTTTTACTGCGTTTGCTAAAATATTTACGCCGCGCGCCATACGGACACGCGCGTCATCACCAAATAATACGTCTTTTGCTGCCATGTTTAATTCCTGATTCGTTTGTGTGTGATTATGATTAAAGAGTCCAGGCTTAGCCTAAAATACCCATGATGTCTTCTTCACGCATAACGATGATTTCTTCACCGTCAACTTTAACTTCGTTACCCGCGTATTTTCCGAACAATACCTTGTCGCCGACTTTGACTTCCAAAGCGCGCACAGTACCATTATCCAGCGCTTTTCCGTTGCCTACCGCCAACACCACGCCCTGGCTGGGTTTTTCTGCCGCCGAACCGGGCAACACGATACCGCCTGGAGTAGTCGTTTCCTCTTCAAC
This sequence comes from Methylovulum sp., assembly GCA_004299465.1. Lineage (GTDB taxonomy): Bacteria > Pseudomonadota > Gammaproteobacteria > Methylococcales > Methylomonadaceae > Methylovulum. Next base: position 4,693 of record SCST01000218.1, read on the forward strand.
ACGTTTGACAATCACTCTGTCGTGTAACGGACGTATATTCATCTATATCTCCTAACATTAAATTAAAGGTTGAAAGTTATTAGCACTCGCTAGTAATGAGTGCTAATGATAATGAGCTTTTGCAGTGTGTCAAGTTCTTTGGCATCATCTTTCGCCACTTACCATAACTACGATCACTTATGAACGACAACCAACTCTTACGCTACAGCCGCCAAATCATGCTGCCGCTTTGCGACATTGACGGGCAACAAAAACTCCTTGCCGCCAAAGTGTTAATCGTCGGCGCAGGGGGCTTAGGCTCGCCGGCATCGATATATCTGGCGGCGGCCGGTGTCGGCACTATCACTATTTATGACGATGATGCCGTGGACTTATCCAATTTACAAAGACAAATTGCTCATCACACGCCTGATATAGGGATGGATAAAGTAATTTCAAGCCGGCAAACACTGAATAAAATAAACCCTGATGTCGACGTCATTGCCGTTAAACAACGCCTGGTAGGCGATCAACTTGATAAGGAAGTCAATAAAGCAGACGTGGTACTGGATTGCAGCGACAATTTTGCCACCCGCTTTGCAGTCAACAAGGCATGCGTCAAACACCAGACTCCGTTGGTATCCGGTGCGGCAATACGCTTTGAAGGCCAGGTGTCCGTGTTCACACCAGGAAAAAATAACAGCCCCTGCTATAACTGCCTGTATCACAGCGATGGTGAAGAACCGCAAAATTGCGCAAGCAACGGCGTTATTGCAGCGATTACCGGCATCATCGGCAGCATCCAGGCCTTGGAAACGATAAAGCTGATAATCGATAGAGGCGAGACATTAACCGGACGCTTATTGCTGGTCGACGGTTTGACTATGGAATTCAATACGATGAATCTGAGAAAAAATCCAGCCTGCCCAAGCTGTGGAAGCGTGTAGGGCAATATGAAAAAGGCTTTTCAGCCGCGGTGTTATTGAACGCCCGCTGAAAAGCCCATCAATAAAACATTGTTTTATTTTTTAGCCAGCCGACTTTTAATAAAATGAATAGCCGACTCCGCCACGTCATTAATAAACGACGGACTATCGCCATGCGGTTCCGTTTCACCGAAAGGCTTGGCATTTTTTTGCGTGAACTTATAAATGAAATAGCCTAACGGTGCAAACGCAGCCGCGGCAATCAGCAACATAACCACAAACAACTCTGTAACGCCGCCCATAATTCCTCCTCATATTTTTAAAATCAATTCTCTTATTATTTTTAGGTGAACTTGGATAATACACCCAACTGATTTAAAAAACATCCTGTCATATCAGGGTAATATAACAAGCGGCCCAGGTACGTTTTAATCGAATAAAGCCACTGCCTTAATCTGCGCCCAAACCATCATGCCCGGCGTTAATGCCAGATGATTCAGGGAGCGCCGGGTAATCCGCGCCAATAGTGGCGTCTTAGCAACATCCAGGCGCACCAGCACATTAGCCGGATTATCGGTAGCGGCAACAGCGATCACCTTGGCGCGGATAATATTCAGGATGCTGCTGTTACCGGACCGCTCCAGATTAAGACTGACGTCGCGCGCATGAATGCGGCAACGCAATCGGCAACCAACCGCCTTCGCCTGACGACTGACATAAATGGCGCCGCCTGAAAAATCGAGGCGACTGAGATAATCGTCATCATCATGCTCGCCGACAACTGCATCGATCACCACTCCCGCATCGTCGGCGAACACGGCCGGCAAATCGATACGCGCCAAAGTGTCTTGCAGCGGACCTGCCGCAACAACCTTTCCTTCAGCAAGCAACACCAGATGATCGGCCAAGCGTGCGACCTCATCGGGAGAATGGCTGACATACAGCATCGGAATATCGAGAGTGTCGTGCAGCCGTTCAAGATAAGGCAAAATTTCGGCCTTGCGTTTTAAATCCAGCGCCGCCAAAGGTTCATCGAATAATAACAAGCGCGGCTTTGTCAATAGCGCCCTGGCGATCGCGATACGCTGGCGTTCACCGCCCGACAAGCGCTCAGGCCGGCGATCCAGCAATACGGCAATATCCAGCCATTCGACAGCTTGCTCGAAACGGATGCCCTTGGCGTTCACACCGCTACGTTTCAGGCCGTAATTAAGATTGTCGCGCACGGAAAGATGCGAAAACAGGCTGGCCTCCTGAAACACATAACCTAAAGCGCGCCGATGCGTCGGTAAAAAAATCCCGCAACTGTCGTCTTGCCAGACTTCGCCGTTGACTTCGAGATAACCGCCCGGCGACCGCTCCAAGCCGGCTATGGCTCTCAGGCATGTCGTTTTGCCCGAGCCGGAATGCCCGAACAATGCCGTAATGCCGCGCCCCGGCACATCAAGATCGACATCCAGGATAAACCCCGGATAACTGATTTTAAAACGGGCCCGCAAACTATCACCCATCTTCAGCGCTTTCCTTGCATTGGGTTTAACCCATACAGCAATAATAAGACGACAAAAGAAAATACCAGCAGACAGGCCGCCAACCAGTGAGCCTGCCCGTATTCCATCGCCTCCACATGATTATAGATTTGCACCGAAACCACCCGCGTTTTATCAGGGATATTGCCACCGACCATCAGGACGACGCCGAATTCACCGACCGTATGGGCAAACCCCAGCACGGTAGCCGTCATGAAACCGTGCCGCGCCAACGGGATAACCACGCTGAAAAACGCATCCAACGGACCCGCTCGCAAAGTCGCTGCAACTTCCAGCGGTCGTTCACCGATAGCCGCAAAAGCCGTTTGCAAGGGTTGCACGACAAAAGGCAGCGAATACAAAACCGATGCCACGATGACGCCGCCGAACGTAAACGGCAAGGTACCCAGTCCCAGCTCAGTCGTTAAATGACCGACAGGACCATTAGGCCCCATCAGTACGAGCAAATAAAAGCCCAATACCGTCGGCGGCAACACCAGCGGCAACGCAACCAATGTATTCACTACGCCTTTCCAGCGCGATGGCGTGCGCACGAGCCACCATGCGATAGGCGTGCCGAATAGCAGCAACAACACCGTAGCAACGCCGGCTACTTTCAGCGTCAGTAATAATGCGGCAATGTCGGCTTCGCTTAGCATGCTTTATCCAGGAAATAAATGTTTTGGCGATTTAATGCGCGATGCACCCTACACGTCGGCGCTAAATAATACACGCTAAGACTTGTCTTTCGGCAAGCCATAACCATATTTTTCAATAATGGCCAAAACCTTGCCGGACTTCAAAAAATCCAGCAAAGCCTGCGCGGCCGGATTATCGATGCCGGCCTTCAGCAACACGGCATCCTGGCGGATGGGCGCATACTTATCAGTTGGAATAAGCCAGCCCGAGCCTTCACCGATTTTGCCGTCCTTAATAACTTGGGACAACGCAATAAATCCCAGCTCTGCATTGCCGGTACTGATAAACTGCTGGGCCTGGGAAATGTTCTCACCGAGCACCAGCAAAGATTGTACGCGCTCCGTCAACCCCATACTTTTCAATACATCCAGCGCCGCGACACCATAAGGTGCAAGTTTCGGATCGGGAATCGCCAGATGCTTAAATCCCCCTGCCGATAGCACCTTGCCTTCTGCATCAATATAGCCGGGTTTAGCCGACCATAACACCAGCGTTCCCAAGGCATAGGTAAAGCGGGTGCCGGCGACGGCAAAGCCCGATGCCGTCAGTTTTTCGGGCTTTTTTTCATCCGCCGATAAAAATACCTGAAACGGCGCACCATTTTCGATTTGCGCGGCAAATTTGCCGGAAGCGCCAAAGGATAATTCAGCGTTATGCCCCGTGGCTTTTTTAAATTCGACGGCAATTTCCTCCATAGGTTTGGCAAAATTGGATGCAACGGCAACCAAAACCTGGCCGGCCAGGGCATTTGACGACGCTAATAGCACCGCCAGTACAGCCAAGAAACGACTCATTGTCTGCGATAACATAAGCAACTCCTAAAATTATTCAGATGCCTGGCGCGCAACGGCCAGGATAATATGCGAGGCCTTGATCAACGCGCAGATTGTTTCGCCGACTTTGATATCCAGCGCCTCAATGCTGTCGTTGGTCACGATGGCAGTGACATGCTGGCCGCCGGGCAGCTCTATTATCACTTCGGCATTGATAGCGCCTTCCTGGCAGCTCACAACCTTACCGCACAGGCTGTTACGGGCGCTGGTCTTAAATTGCCGGTCATCTTTGGTAAGAATCACCCACGGCGCCTTGACCAGCGCATAAGCTTTTTTACCTGATTGCAAATCCAGGTCATCAACACTGCTATTAGTGATAATAGCTATCAACTGATCGCCTTCGCCAATATCCAGCACCACTTCTGAATTCACCGCACCACGATGGACAGCACTGACCGTGCCTGAAAAACGATTTCGGCAACTGCTCTGCATAAAGAAACTCCTTCAGTTAATAAAAAATACCGCCCGGCATCGGTGCAAGCATCGATGCCTGACGGATTATTGCATGGCCGCAATTTTAAAATTACATCTTTGTATTTTATGCAGCCATTATCTAACAACCCATACATAAAGCAAAACACTTGCCATCACAAAAATAAATATACGTAATTGATAGCATTATCATTAAAAATAAATCAGCATAAATACAGCGCACACCATATGCTGCATTTATTACATTTTGCAACAAATGCAGCAATCACCTTACAATACCGTCAAATCAAAGCCTTCGCAATCATCACCTATTTTCGCGTGTAATGGACCACGCCCAATTCACTGACATCATATCCACCCAATTCCTGCGCTTTTTCAATAAATTCAGGCTGACGGGCAAAGCGCAGTAAATCCTGTACGGGCGGTTCAAAATAATCGGCATGCGTCATGACCAGATCAAACCGCTCCGTCAAAAAAGGCACAAAATCCAGTTGCAATTGACCGGCAGCGGCCGCTATGCCGATGCCGGCATCCGCTTTACCGTTAAATATCGCCATTGCCAATTCAACCTCATTATGCGCAGGACGCCCTAAGCGATGTAATTGCTGGAAACTCAAGCCCTCCTCGGCGAGTTTGCGCAACAGCAGAATCTGGCTGCCGGCGCCCGCCTGGCGCTCAATCAAGCGCGCATTCCTCATAATCACATCACCCAGGTTGTGGAGGTTTAATGGATTGTTTTTTGCGACGATCAGGCCTTGCTGCCGCTTTGCCCATTCGATGGCAACAATAGGGGACAAGCCGATTTGTGCCTTGATAGAGGCAATATTGTATTGTCCGCCTGTTTCCAGGATATGTGTGCCGCATAACATGGCTTCGCCTGCCCCAAATAACCGCAACCCTTCCTGTGCTCCCGTCATCTTAACGGCAATCGGGCTGTGTATTGCATTCAACGCCCATTCCAGCAGCAGGTCATGACTACCGGCCAGGATCGCGACAGACGCCGTAGAAAAAGGCGTACCCCGCACCGTGTCTAACGCCGGTTGGTGTTGTTGCAAAGACAGCCAAGCCTCTATCCTATCCTTGGGAAACAGCCATTTCTTTCCTGCGCGCACACAGGGAATAGCCTCCTGCGCCAGCAGGTAATAAATTTTCCTTTCTTTAAGCCGCAAATACCGTGCAACTTCCTGCACGGTCATCAGTTCATTAGGATACGAGTCTTCTGTAGTCATCACTGTCTATTGTTGATGGGTCACCCAGCAAGCACTTAAAGCACTAAGCGCTTATTCTTGATGGATGATAAAATTTTAAGTGCTACACATAAAGCCCGCGGGCAAGCGATCGATAAACAAACATTACTTTTTTACCGATAAACCGGCCATATATGCTAAGTTATAGGCAACTCGAACTGGATCGTGTATACGCAATCCCTGCAATAATACCCACACTCAGGCTTAAGCACATCCACTGGCACCGGACGAGCTTTGTAGCCCGCCCGCAATACGTTGTAGACAAGCGTGAGCGGGTTGAGCCATTTAACAACACCATAAACACCTACAGTAAAAATAATTTTTCGCGAGAACGCCATGGACATTTCACCAAGCCGCTTTACCGGCTTTCGGCTCCCTAATTATTTACATCACACACTCGAGTCGGGGATACCGTTGTCATGGTCACCAAGAGGTCGCTATGCTGAAAAAAATTAAAGTTCAGGACGTCCAAGTCGGCATGTTTATCCACGAAGTTTGCGGAAGCTGGATGGACCACCCTTTTTGGCAAAAAGCATTCAAGCTTACGAAAGAAAAAGATTTAAAGGCGCTTTCTGCGTATCACATCAAGGAAGTCTGGATAGATACCGATAAAGGCCTGGATGTGGATGCCGATACAACATCAGTTTCTGTTGAAGAGGAAAAAACGCAAATCAACAGCGAGCTTCAACAAATCGCGGCACAGGCAAAAAAGCCAATGCCACGAGCTTCACTGCAAGATGAGCTGGTACGCGCACGGAAAATACTGTCTAAAGCCAAAAAAGGCGTCATTTCCATGTTCAACGAAGCGCGTATGGGCAAAGCCGTTGAAGTAGGGCATGCGGCCGAAATGGTAGAAGAGATCAACCATTCAATCACGCGTAACCCGGATGCCCTGCTCAGCCTGGTGCGGCTGAAAAACGCCACTGATTACACGTACATGCATTCAATCGCAGTGAGCGGATTGATGCTTGCACTGGGCAAAGAACTGGGCTTGGACAGCACATTACTGCATGAAGCCGGTGTCGCCGGCTTATTGCATGATGTGGGCAAAATCTTCATTCCCGGCAAGATACTCAACAAAACCGGGCAATTGACGAGCGAAGAATTCGCCATTATGAAAACCCACCCGCAACAAGGCTGGGACCTGCTCAAACGCTCGCATGACATCAACGACATAGCGCTGGATGTGTGCCTGCATCACCACGAGCGCATCGATGGCAAAGGCTATCCCAACCAGCTTTCCGGCGAAGCATTGAGCTTGTTTGCACGCATGGGCGCAATCTGCGACGTGTACGATGCCATCACGTCGACACGCTGCTACAAGGCAAGCTGGGAACCCGCCGAATCCCTACGCAAAATGGCGGAATGGAAAGAAGGACAGTTCGACGAAACCCTGTTCAGCGCTTTTGTTAAAACAATAGGCATCTACCCTTCAGGCACACTGGTAAAACTGAAATCCGGCCGCCTTGCCGTGGTCACCGAACAAACCGAAGCAAGCCTGCTCAAGCCGGTGGTCAAAGTATTTTTCTCCACTAATTCCATGGCGCACATCATGCCGCAAGTAGTCGACCTGTCGCAATCGCCTGACACTATCATCAGCAAGGAAGATCCACAACAATGGGGATTTGACCTGGGGAAATATA
>SCST01000219.1 GCA_004299465.1 Methylovulum sp.
TAATAATTCATCCTCGTCAACGTCGATTGCAGCAGGTTGCCGTGGCTGACCAGCACGCCTTTGGGCAGGCGCCGGCAACACCGCCTACATCATATATACCTCGGGTTCTACCGGCCTGCCCAAAGGCGTGCTGGTCAGCCACGGCAACCTGCTGCAATCGACGTTGACGAGGATGAATTATTACCAAGACCCGGTGGACTGTTTCCTGCTGTTATCGTCGTTCGCATTTGACAGCTCGGTCGCCGGCATTTTCTGGACCTTAAGCCAGGGCGGCTGTTTATGCCTGCCGCAACAGGACGAGCTGGCCGACCCGATGGCATTGGCGCAACTGATCAAGCGGCGGCAAGTCAGCCATTTATTGGCCTTGCCTTCTTTTTATACAGCGATACTGACGGACAGCACGGCGCCTTTACTGAGTTCGCTGAAAACGGTGATCGTCGCCGGTGAAGCCTGCACCGGCGACGTCGCCGTCGGACATCACTGGAAATTGCCGGAGCTTAAGTTTTATAACGAATACGGCCCGACCGAAGGCACGGTATGGAGCAGCGTATGGCAAAGCGAACCGGCGGCGCTTTCGGCGATGCTGTCCATAGGCCGGCCGATAGACCAGGTGCAAATCTATATCCTGGACCGCCATTATCAGCCGGTGCCGGTAGGCGTCAGCGGCGAGCTGTGCATAGCCGGTGCGGGACTGGCGCGAGGCTACTTAAACCAGCCCGCATTGACGGCCGATAAATTCATGCCCAACCCGTTTTGCCCGGTATTGGGCAGCCGTTTGTACAAAACCGGCGACTTGGCCCGTTACCGCGCCGACGGCAACATCGACTTCCTGGGGCGTATCGATAACCAGGTCAAGATTCGCGGCTACCGCATAGAACCGGGCGAAATCGAAAGCCGCTTAGTGCAATATCCCGGCATCGTCGAAGCCGCCGTATTGGCCAGGGAGGACAAGCCCGGCAACCAGCGTTTGACGGCTTATATCGTCGCCGGGCAGCCGGTGCCGGATATGCAGGTATTGCAGAGCTATCTCAGGCAAAGCCTGCCCGATTACATGGTGCCGCCGGCCTTTATCTACCTGGATAAACTGCCGTTGACGCCTAACGGCAAACTGGACCGCAAGGCCTTGCCGCAACCGGAGTATTCGGGAGCCGGAGAACGTGCTTCGGTCGCCCCGCGCAATGCCGTCGAACAAACGCTGGCGGCAATCTGGTCCGAATTGCTCGGCGTCAAAGCGTTAAGCATACATGACAATTTCTTTAACCTGGGCGGCGATTCGATACTCAGTATCCAGACGGTCAGCCGCGCGCACCAGGCCGGGTTGACGCTGACGCCCAGGCAGTTATTCCAATACCAGACGATAGCCGAATTGGCGGCGGCTATTGCCGCAGCAAGCACCGGGACAGGCGCGGTTGGAAAAGTGGCGGCCGAGCAGGGCAGGGTCACGGGCGCCATGCCGCTGACGCCGATCCAGCATTGGTTTTTCGGGCTGGATCTCGCGAATCCGCAGCATTGGAATCAATTGCTACTGTTGAAATCGACAACGTGGCTGGAGGCCGGCCTATTGCAGCAGGCCATGCTGCAACTGGTCGATCATCACGATGCCTTGCGCCTGACGTTTGCCGGGCAAGCCGTCAATCAAGAAGAGCTTGCGCCTTTATTCCTGTGCATCGACCTGGATGCCGTGGCTCCCGGCCAACGGCAGGATTTAATCGAAACAACCTGCAGGCAACAGCAGCGCAGCCTCAACCCGGCGGCAGGCCCACTGGTGTCGGCAGTGCTGTTCGACAGCCGCGAACGCGGTGCGCAACGCTTGTCCTGGGTTATCCACCATCTGGTCGTCGATGCCGTATCGTGGCGTATCCTGTTGGAAGACCTGCATACGGCTTACCGGCAACTGGCCGACGGCCAGTCGATTAAATTGCCGCCGAAAACCACGTCGTTCAAACAATGGACCACGCGGTTGACGGCGCATGCACAAAGCGATGCCGTGCAAAAAGCTGCCGCTTATTGGCTGAACCAACAAATAGCAGCGCCGCTGCCGGTCGATGATCCGCAAGGACAAAACGGCGAGGCCAGCACGGCAAGCTGGACGGTTGCGTTAACGACAGCAGAAACCGAAGCGTTGCTACAGCAAGTACCCGCCGTTTACCGAACTCGCATCAACGACATCCTGTTGGCGGCGCTCAGCCAAAGCCTGGCTGACTGGAGCGGCAACGACACGGTAACAATCGACCTGGAAAGCCACGGCCGCGAGGCGCTGTTTGACGACATCGATTTAAGTCGCACCGTCGGCTGGTTCAGCAGCGTTTACCCGGTGCTGTTGACGCTGCCGCCGGACAGGGCGCCGGGCAAATTGATCAAGTCCGTCAAGGAGCAATTACGGCAAGTGCCGGACAACGGCATCGCTTACGGCCTGTTGCGTTATTTGGGCGACGGGAAAATCGGCGCGGCGTTAAAACAGCAGCCGGCCGCGCAGCTCATCTTCAATTACCTGGGCAGGCTGGATTCGGCCTTGCCGGCGGACAGTCCCTATCAACTGGCGGACGAAGCCTGTGCGGCGAACAGCGACGCCGCCAACCGGCGCGGTCATGAGATTGACGTCATCGCTAAAATCCAGCACGGCGTCCTGCAGGTCAGCTTCAACTACAGTGCGTTGCGTTTTCACGGCAAGACCATCGAGATATTTGGGAATGCGTTTTTGCGCAATTTGCAGAACCTGGTACGGCATTGCTGCTTGCCCGATGTCGGTAGTTACACGCCTTCCGATTTCCCGCTGGCGCGCATCAGCCAGCAGGAACTGGATGAGCTGGCGTTAACGCCGGCGCGGATCGACGATATTTATCCATTGACGCCGCTGCAACAAGGCCTGGTGTTCCATAGCCTGTATGCCGAGGACGCAGGTGTTTACTGCATATTGCTGGGTTGCCGCCTGGACGGGGACATCAATGTTCCGGCTTTCAAACAAGCCTGGCAACAAACCATAGCCCGGCACGGCATTTTACGTACGGGTTTCCTCGTCAAGGCTACCGAACTGCCGTTGCAGTTCGTTTGTCGCAACGTTTCGCTGCCGTGGTCTGGACTGGACTGGCGACAGTGGCCTGAAGAAGAGCAGCAGCGCTGCTGGCAGGCGTTCCAATCAGCCGAATGGCAAGCCGGTTTCGATTTTGCAAAGCCGCCGTTGATGCGTTTGACGCTGATCCGTTGCGCCGACGACCGGCATTATTTCGCATGGAGCTTCCACCACCTGCTGCAGGATGGTTGGAGCATGTCGTTGCTGCTCAAGGATGTGTTCGATGCTTACCAGGCCTTAAGCGCAGGTCGCGAATACCGCTTGCCGGCCTCCAAACCGTACCGCGATTATATCGCGTGGCTGCAACGGCAGGACATGCCCGCTGCCGAAACTTACTGGCGCAAGGCGTTGGCGGGCTTTACCGCGCCCACGCCGTTGTTCATGGACAAAAAGCCCGATAGCTCGACCGGCGGCGGTTACGGCCAAAATACCTTGCCGGTTTCCAGCGCCGATACCGCCCGCCTGCAAGCTTACGCGCATAGCCGGCGCTTGACGCTGAATACCTTGGTACAAGGCGCCTGGGCGATATTGCTGAGCCGGTACAGCGGCGAGCGGGATGTCCTGTTCGGCATAACGGTGTCGGGCAGGCCGGCTGATTTGGACGGCATTGAAACGATGGCCGGTTTGTTTATCAATACCTTGCCGCTACGCCTTAGGGTCCGGGCCGACGCCGTTGCCGCCGATTGGTTGCAGTCACTGCTGGAACAGAACATGACGCTGCGCCAGTACGAATACACGCCGCTGGTCAATATTAACGGCTGGAGCGAAATACCGTCCGGCCGGGCGCTGTTCGACAGCCTGCTGGTTTTCGAAAATTACCCTGCCGACAAAGCCTTGCGCGAACAGGTAGGCTGCTTGTCGGTTGCCGATATTGCGATAAAAGACCAGAGCAATTATCCGCTAACGCTGACGGTTGTTCCGGGCGCAAATTTAGAACTATCCCTTAGCTACGATCAAACATACCTTGATGAAACCTCAGTCTGCCGGCTGCTTGAGCATTTTAGCCTGATTTTACAAAGCCTTGTCGATCTGCCTGAAGCTAGGCTATCCGAACTGCCGTTATTAAGCCCTAGGGAAGAACAGCAAATCCGGGTTGATTGGAATACCCATAAAGCCGATTACCCGAAACACCAATGTCTTCACCGGCTGTTCGAAGCGCGCGTTGAAAAAACGCCGAATGCCGTTGCCGTCGTGTTCGAAGAGCAAACCCTGAGCTATGCCGAGCTGAACGCCAAGGCCAATCAATTGGCGCGTTATCTGGGTTCAAGAATGCCGGGTCCCGAGGCCTTGATTGGCGTTTGCCTGGAGCGTTCCCTGGACATGCTGGTTGGCTTACTGGCGATACTCAAGGCGGGCGGCGCGTATGTGCCGCTGGACCCCGCTTATCCCCGTGAGCGCATCGCTTATATGCTGAACGATAGCAACGCGCCGATGCTGATTACCCAGGAAAATTTGCGGCCCTTGCTGGGTGAAACCTCGACTCCGTGTATCTGCATCGATAGCGATTGGCCGCTTATTGCGCAAGAGTCCTCAGCAAATTTAAGCATCGCCGCGCATCCGCAACAATTGGCGTATGTGATTTATACCTCGGGGTCCACAGGGCAACCTAAAGGGGTAATGGTGTCTCATTTTGATGTCCTGCGTCTTTTTCATACCACGGAAGCTCAATTTAATTTCAACGCCCAGGATGTCTGGACGATGTTTCATTCCTATGCCTTCGATTTCTCGGTCTGGGAAATATGGGGCGCGCTGTTATATGGCGGACGCTTGGTGGTCGTGCCGTTCTGGATCAGCCGGTCTCCAAGCGAATTCCATGACTTGCTGGTAAAAGAACAGGTTACCGTCTTAAACCAAACGCCCTCTGCATTTCAACAGCTGGTTCGGATACAGGAACAGCGCGACGCCCCTGAATATCTGGCCTTGCGATGGGTTATTTTTGGCGGTGAGGCCTTGGATTTACAGGGCTTGAAACCCTGGCTCGATAATTACGGCGATCACTGCCCCCGTCTGGTCAATATGTACGGCATTACCGAAACTACGGTCCATGTGACTTTTCGCGCGTTAAGCCGGCAGGATTTGACAATGGCAACGGGGAGTCCCATTGGCCGTCCGCTTGATGATTTACAAGTCTATTTGCTAAATGCCGACGCCCACCTTTGCCCGGTCAATATCAACGGGGAATTACATGTCGGCGGCGCGGGTTTGGCCAGGGGCTATCTTAAGCGCCCGGATTTGACCGCGGAACGGTTTATTCCCAACCCGTATGGGGAGCCCGGAAGCCGCTTGTACAAGAGCGGTGATTTGGCGCGCTATCGAGCGGACGGCAGTATCGACTATCTCGGGCGCATCGACCATCAAGTCAAGATTCGCGGCTTCAGGATCGAGCTGGGCGAAATAGAAGCGCGTTTACAGGCACATCCTGACATCAAAGAAGCCGCCGTCCTGGCGCGAGAAGACCAGCCAGGTGACAAACGCCTGGTCGCCTATCTGGTGTCGACTCAAGCGGACGGTATCGGCACCGACAGCTTGCGCGCTTATTTAAGCGAAAAACTGCCCGACTACATGGTGCCGGCGGCGTTTGTCTATCTCGATGCGATGC
>SCST01000022.1 GCA_004299465.1 Methylovulum sp.
GGTCTTTGCCAAAAACGCTATCGAGATAGGCCTGTTTTTCTGCATACCGTGCCTCAAGCAGCGAGACCGTAGCGCTGGATAATGATTTAGTTTCATCCAGGGCGTTAATTTTTGTATTCACTATTTTCTTGTAATCATCTAATGACAATGTAATTTCCAGGAATTCGGATAATTTCTGGGCGGTTTTTTCAACCGAGCCAAATAATTCATCGTAGCTCAGCATGAGTACGTGGGTAAACACTTCCTGATAATTGTTGAGTGCAAGTTCGTAATCATTGAGCGCATCCTGGACCCTAAGCCACTCGCTGTTATTGCTTAACATCGCCAGGATTTCTTCTTCAAATTTCTTTGTATTGGCGTTAGGTATGCCATGCATCAATAGCTTGAAGGCTGAAACAAAGCGTTTTACCGGATTCCTGGCAAGCAGGATAATTTTGGCGTCATCGCCAACGACTTCCCGCATTTTGTGGATACCTTCCTTAGGGAGGATCATGTATTCAGGGGTAATCTCGCCCAGCATTTTATGGCCGTGAACGCAGGGCCTGAACAATTCAATATATTCAAAATGTTGAACTTTGCTGGTGGCTAACAGGAAATTCGCTCTTAACAGGTTTTTATAACGCCTGTCAATAAACGAAAAATCCTTGGCTTTAATAATCTTGTCCAGATCACGATGCAATAAATTAGCCGAAAATTTACGTAATACGTTTTCATGACGTACACCGAAAAGCGTATCGAAGTAATGCAACTCTTTGACAGGATGCATATAAAGGGACGAGCATTGATCCAAGATGGTATATAACAGCGTTGAGCCTGCCCTTTGTGAACCAATGCCGATAACAAATTTAGTCATGTTTTACAGTCCTGTGTCGATAAATTTCTGCTAATTCTTTAACTTGCTCGGTTACGCTTCTTAATGCCGGCGTATGAGCCTGATCTTTAAATAGGGTGGGGGTCTTGTCAATTTTTGCCAGGGAATCGGTAACCGCATCCAGCGTAGGCGCTATGACAAAACCGGATTCCCCTTCAATGACATCTTCACCGATGCCGCCCATCGTGCTGGCAACCACCCAGCAGCCGCAGGCGGCGGCCTCGCGGGTGACCAGGCCATAGCTTTCCGGCCATGTCGACGGCGCAAACAGCACATCAATCTGGCGGTAAAGTTCGACAACGCGTTTTTGGCTGAGCCGGCCTATAAAGGTCACAGGTACTTTGCCCCAATGGGTCTCCAGCCGGTAACCTTCGTCATGGGAATGATCGACAATCAGCATTTCAATGTTTTTCGGCTGCAGTTTGGTAACGGCCTTTTTTAACAGAAAATAGCCTTTATGCTCGGCCATGCCGCCGACGTGGCCGCAGACCACTTTGTCGGTATAACGGGTATCCTTGGCTTGCCAGGCGATGCTTTCGGAAATACCGTTTTTATTGACGTGAATGTGTTCAATCTCGTTTTTGCGGTAAATATCGGCGAACGAATCGGACACGGTTAATACTTCTGAGGCGCTACGCAGCAAATCTTTAAGATACAGTATGCGCTCGATGGAATCACTTAAGGAGACAAAGCTAGGTGGTGTGTAGGGTTCATAAGGATCGGGATGGCCTTCCGGGTAAACATTGTTATCGCTATCGACGAGGAACTGGTAATCGGAAATCCACCAGGCATCGTGCGTCGTGACGATATAAGGTATCTCGGCTTCCTGGGCCGCTTCCAATACCGAGCCGCCCAGGCGCTGGACGCAATGAAAGTGGATCAGGTCGGGTTGTTCTGCGAGCAAATACTCGCTGAATAACTCTTTCATGTCGCCATCGTAAGAATGCCAATCCATATGTTCACGCCACAGAATAGTCGATCGATACACCCTGGCGCCATTGTGGTTATATATCGTCATTTGGTGCGGCGATTTATGTTCGGAATCCGTTGTAAAAACACAGAGTTCAAACTGGTCCCGATAGTTTTCCTGCAGCACATCAAAATTATCGGAAACGACCCGTGTCGCCCCGCCTATCGATTGAGGCGGGAAGTAAACATTGACCAGGGCGATTTTCTTGCGCTGGGTAGCTTCTGCGATTTGTGCGCTACTCAGGGCTGATTCAAGCAGTTCATCGATATTGCGTGACAAGGCTTCGACACTGTACTCGGATTGCACCCTGGACAGGGCTTTTTCCGCCATTTCTATGCGTAATCCAGAGTTGTCCACCAAGGCTTTCAAATGTTGATACCAGTCTTCCGCTGATACCGCCATCAGGCCGTCTTCGCCCTGATGGATGACGTCACGGTAATTAGCGGTGCTGCTCATTACCGAAGGAATGCCGAGACACGCCGCTTCAAACCATTTCAGCTCGCTTTTACAGCCGTTAATTTCATCATCATGCAGCACGGCAAGATTAATATCGGCGCGTTCCAACAGCGACCAGTAGGTCTTGATATTTTTGACTGGCGGCATTTGCTTGACCCGGCCGTCATAGCGTTTTAAAAATTCGCCGGGCAGTTTCAGGTAACCTGCGATCATCAAGCCCGCATTGGCGTATTCATCCAAAATACGCGCGATTGCCGGCAGGGCCAGATCGTTAAAATCACTGTTATGCGCCATCGTGCCGCTGCCATAGAAAATATCAATGCCGGCTTTTGCGGGATTGGCGGGCTTTTGTTTGAAAATATTCGACGAATCAATGCCGTTGCGATGAATAAAGCAGCGCCGGCCGAAAACCAGCGCCTGCAATTTATCGGCCAGCGGCTGTGTTGATGCGATGCCGAAGCGGCAATAGCGCGCAGCCGAATTAAACGATGCCATGCCTTTCAGGATTTGAATGTAGAGATTTAAATCCAGGTAGCCGCCGTAAGTTTCTATCGCCGGCGGATAAGCGGCATCAAACAATAGGTCGTCGATTTCATAAAGCGAGAGCTTGCCGGTTGCATTGACCTGGGCCATTGCCTTAAGCACTTGCGGCTCCGCTGGTACGCGGTAAAAAATAACGACGTCGTGAAATACCAGCGTGTTTTGGTGGTCGGCAAGCTCGGTCCACGAGATGGTGGTGACTTCTTTGTCCGCGAGTTCCAGTTGTTCAATCTTCTGGTCGATCCGGTAACGAACACACTGTGGGATGTGCATATCACCGACGATCAGGACACGTTTCAGGTTGCAACTGCCCAGCCATTGCGGATGCTCAGCGGCACCGTAGGCACGTAAATAAGTGCTGTAAATGAACCCGGATATCTCGGTCATTTTGGCAATCAAGGCGTCCCGGTTATTGACGATTGCTAAAACTTCGAGAATCCCCTGTTGTTTCAGCCAGTATTCCTGGATGAGATGATCGAGCCGGTCATATAAAAAATTGGCTTCCGGTTCTCTTTCTATGCCGTTGATGATTGTTTCAACGACGGCTTGGGGATGTGATAAGCACTTTTTGCAATTGGCAAGGTTGGAATATAACCATTTGCTGATAATGCCATCGCTTGCGGCGGCTTCTTCATAATGCGCTGCGGCGGTTTCGTAGTCTTTTTGCTCAATATAGGTGTTGCCTAATAGTTCGAGGAATTCGGCGCGTTTTTCAAAAGCGAGGCAGATTTTCAGCAGGGTCCTGGCAACAGCCGTGTTATAGCTGGTCAGATTCCGTTTGGCGAGTTCAAGATAGTAATTGGCATTGATCGCATCATTTGAACTGATTCGTAACGGGGCGGAGACTTGAGCGCTTAGTAATTTGTGAAAATCTTTCGAGCTGATATAGACGCCGAACTCGGCATTGAGGTCAAGCATCGTTGCAAATTTAAAGTTTGCCGGCAAAAGGTCGAGCGTCGTGTTGGTTTGCCTGATTTTGCTATGCAAGGGAATGTCATTAGCGATGATATCGATAGTGACGGGCTTATTGGTTTTGGCATTGACCGTGCCGTCATCGCTATCGTCGTCAGTTTCATTGTCATGCTGGCAGGCAAGCAAAAACGTGTCGACAAGTTCGTCGGGTACTACAACGGCAAAACCTGACTTTACGAAGTCATTGCCGAATTTCGCAGCAACATCCGGACGATCATGCCAGGTAGGTGTTACCGGATACGAGACGTCATCAATGGATAAGGCGAGCTCTATGTCTTCTTTGTCACGGTTAATAACCCAGCCCCATATTTCAACGCTATAGACACGTTCGACATTGCCTTCGATGATTTTCTTTGTTTTGAGCTTTTTGGCAAGGCCTACACTAACCGGAGCGGCGCTGGGATTGTAAGGTTTGCTTTTGTTAACCAGTGCAATATTATTAACGATGATATCAATAGGGCTGCCGCTTTGGCGCGCCAGCAGAAACGCTGCAACGGCCGAGCCGGGTATTTTTATCGTGAAGCCCGATTGCATGAAGTCATCGCCGAAACTTGCCGCAACGTCTGCGCGTTCATGCCATAGCGGCGATATGGGATAATGTACGCCGGCTATTTGCAAGGAGAGTTGTAACGGTCCCTGTTCACGGTTAATAACCCAGCCGTGAATTTCATTATCATCAATACGTTCAACATAACCTTCAATGCTGTTTTTTTTCTTTTTGCCCAGAAAATTACTTTTTGACAAATTACGCACGGCGGAAAATTTATTTTGCATATTTTTCTCTATGATGTTTCTTTTTGATAATGCTGCTAATGAAAATGCAGGCAAGTTTTCCTGAAGTTTTCAAACTGGTGGTTTATTTTGCCGGGCGTGTCGGCCCATGACAGGGGCATTAGCAGGTTGCTCATACCGGACTCTTTAGCGCGTCTCGCTATGGCCCCGATATCAAATGCAAATACGGGTAGGTTCGCTTTCAATGCCAATGAAAAGGTATAGCTGTAAGTTTCAGGCCACAACGAAGGCAGCCAGACGACATGAGGGCTTAAATTATTCAGCTTGTCCAGTGCTTCGTGCTCGTGGTATTTGCCGGTGACGTAAACGCCTGCCTCCTCCATCAGCCTGTCGTTCATGCTGTATCCCATAACGATAAACTCTATCGGGAGGTTATTTTGCCGTGCATGTTTAGCGCAGGAAATAATAGCATGAAAGCCTTTCAGTTTACCAATGGCGCCAATAACGACTATTCTCATCTTTTCTTCAGGGGCCAGCTTGGGCGTCTGTAATTGAATAGCTGTTAAATCAATGGCTTCATGCGGCGATATTTCGAAATTTACCCCGGAAAAATAACCGGACAGGCGATCGGCGACATCCTGGTCAGGAACCAATACCTTGTCTGCGGCCATTAATGCCCGTCGGTGCATAGCGCGCCACTCGTGGATATCCAATACGCCAAAATCGGAGCCTCGCTCAGTGAGGCATTGATTACATTTTACTTCAACCGGTTCGCCGCAATACAGGCCGTTTTCGTCCGCCAGATTAATGCGCGGGCAAATCACTTTGTAGTCGTGGAGATTTATTTTCCATTTCGAGCTTAAGGATTTGATAAGGGTGCCGAGGTATTCGGGCGCTTCCGGTTCAAAATCCACCAGGCTGTGCGTATGGACTTCGGTAATATTCAGGACTTCCAGGGCCGCTTTTAAGCCGGATAGCTCTGCGAGGATGAATGGATTGATATTGGGGAACGACTTGATCGAAGGATGGCCCAAAATGACATTAGCAGGTTTTTTTGCCATTGGGCGCAACGTAAAAACGCCATAGCCCCGGCGGCTAAGGTCGGCAATATCTTCCTGCATACGCCGCTCCGAGCCTCCCCCCCGGTTGTGGCAGACGATAAGCACATTTTTTTCCCTGCGCATGCGTTGCATTCTGGCGGAGTCTAAATGGCAGCGCGCTTCCCTTAAAGGGTCTCGCGCTATGAAATCATCAATATCCCTCCGGTAATGAGGATAGCGTTTGTTGACAATCTTTAGTGCGGCCTGGACGCGTTTTGCCTTTTCTCCCAAAAAAGAGGCGGCGCCCAGATGACGGACAAAAACATCGGCGGCAATAATATTTCGCCAGCCTTTGCGAATGGCTTTTTGGCAGAAATCGTTTTCTTCGCCATAGCCTTTGCCGAAGGTTTTTTCGTCAAACAAGCCGACGGCTTTCAGGCAGTTGCGCTTGATATATAGGCAAAAGCCCACGCCGGTAGGCGCTTCTATTTCGATACGGGCATTGACGTCGGCGGCCATGCTGTCCAATTCGGCATAGCTGAGCTCTAACGGGTAGGGGTTATCATGCAGGAATTGCGGGTAGCTGCATATCGTTGCATTATTGGAAAGCGGGGTCACTGTCCCGGTCAGCACATTGCGGTGGGCGGCATGGCGCAGCCGGTCCAGCCAGCCGTTATAGACTTC
>SCST01000220.1 GCA_004299465.1 Methylovulum sp.
CTGCCGCATTGGTGATGGGCGATGCGCTGGCTGTTTCATTGCTTGAAGCCCGAGGCTTTACCCGCGATGATTTTGCGTTGTCCCATCCCGGAGGCAGTTTGGGTAGACGCCTGCTGTTACGGGTGGGCGATATTATGCATGTCGGTGTTGATATGCCGTCAGTGCCGGAATCCGCGTTGATCAGCCATGCCTTGCTGGAAATGACTGAGAAACAATTGGGGATGACGGCCGTTGTTGAAGCCGATAACCGTGTCGTCGGTATTTTTACCGACGGCGATTTACGGCGGATGCTGGGCAGAAACCTTGACATCAATAAGACGGCTATCACCGAAGTGATGACCTCGCATTGTGCCGTCATTTCCGCAGATATGCTGGCGGCGGAAGCGATGAAAATCATGGAACAGAAAAAAATTAACGCGCTCATCGTCGTCGATGAACGGCAGTGCGCGATAGGTGCATTGAATATGCATGATTTGATAAGAGCCGGAATCGTATGATGGCAGACGCTGAAAACAGGCAATTCATCCTGGAGAAAGCCCGTAAGCTCAAGTTGCTGATCCTGGATGTTGACGGGGTGTTAACCGACGGCAAGCTTTTTTTTGATAACCAGGGCAATGAGTACAAGACCTTCCATGCCCAGGATGGCCACGGTATTAAGCTGTTGCGCAAAACAGGCGTCGAAGTGGCGGTTATTTCCGGACGAAAATCAACAGTCGTCGAATTACGAATGAAAAGCTTGGGCATCAACCATGTGTACCAGGGTTATGAAGACAAACGCAGTGCATTTGCTGAATTGATCGATAACCTGGGTATCACGCCGGAACAAGCGGCGCATGTGGGTGACGACCTGCTGGATTTGCCGATCATGCGCAGGGCCGGCCTGGCCATTGCCGTCAATGATGCAAATGACACCGTTAAACAGCATGCCGACTGGTGCACAACGCGCTCAGGCGGGCAGGGCGCGGTGCGGGAAGTGTGCGACCTCATTATGCAGGCGCAGGGACATTTTGACGGCATCGTTAATGACTATCTAAAATGAGTCTGAGAGAAAACAAGACCTACCTGTATCTGGCTATCGTTGCTGCAGCGAGTTGGATACTGCTTAACTTGGCCGGTCTGGATGAAGTCAGCCGCGGTCTGCTGCCTGCGCATAGCCCTGATTATCTGAGCAAGGGGTATACAAAATGGGAAATGAATGATGTCGGCACGCTAAAAAACAAACTGCTTGCTGATAAAATGACCCATTACAGCGATGATCGCGAAACCCATCTGGATAAGCCGGTATTCCTGTCGTTTTCCGGAAAGCGTGCCGACCCTGTGCCGCCGTGGATTATTGGCGCGGAAAGCGGTCTGTTATCGGCTGACGGCAAGTTATTGTTGCTGAATGGCAAGGTGACGATTGACCGGGCCGGCACGACGTCTGCCAGGCCGTTGCAAATAAAGTCGTCTAATTTAAAAGTAAGACCGGAGACCAGTTATGCGGAAACTGATGAATGGGCGGAGTTGCTTAGTTCCTCAAACAGGACAACAGGGATTGGGATGAAGCTGACATTTGTGCAACCGGTTCGCCTGGAACTGCTTAGCGATGTGAAAGGGAAATATGAAACTAAATAAACAACAACGCATCTTGTTCTGCTGTGCATTGTTAACTGCCTGGTATGCGCCGGGTTCTTTTGCGTTAGAAAGTGATGCCGACCAGCCCATAACGATAGATTCAAATACCGCGACTTATGACGATGCAACCGCTACCAGCACCTATACCGGCAATGTGATTTCGGTTCAGGGCAGTATTCGCGTAGCCTCGGATAAGCTCGTGGTGTACCTGAAAGACGGTGAAGCGGAAAAATTGGTATTTACCGGGAAACGGGCGAAATTCAGGCAGACGCCCAGCGAAGGCAGCGAAGATATTATCGGTGAGGCATTAACCGGTGAATATTATCCTAAAAAAAACCTGCTGATCCTGATTGATGAGGCAACCGTCACGCAGGATAATGCGACTTATGCGAGTAAATATATCGAATATGATATTAAAAGCTCGCTGGTCAAGGCCGGTGAAAAATCATCAGACGCCAAGCGCGTTCATGTTATATTGAAACCCAAGACAGCAAAGTAAAATGGCGACATTAGCGGCAAAACAGCTGATAAAAACCTACAATAAGCGTAATGTGGTCAATGAGGTTTCACTGCATATTAATACCGGTGAAGTGGTCGGCTTATTAGGGCCGAACGGCGCGGGGAAAACCACCAGCTTTTACATCATGGTGGGCTTGATTAAAGCCGATGGCGGAGAGATTACGCTGGATTCACAAGCCATTACCCATCAGCCCATGCATTTGAGGGCGCGCTCAGGCATCGGTTATTTGCCCCAGGAAGCATCGGTTTTCCGTAAACTGAGTGTCGCAAATAATCTACGGGCAGTCCTGGAAATTCAGGGTGATTTAACTGCCGGACAAATGGACTTGGTGATCGAAGAGTTATTGCAGGAGTTCCATATCCTGCATCTGCGCGATCAACAGGCCCTGAGCTTGTCGGGTGGCGAGCGGCGGCGCGTTGAAATCGCCAGGGCATTGGCAACCCAGCCGCAATTCATCTTGCTGGATGAACCTTTTGCCGGTGTTGATCCCATATCGGTGGAAGATATTAAAAAAATCATCGTACATTTAAAGGAACGCGGTATCGGGGTGTTGATTACCGAGCATAATGTCAGGGAAACTTTAGGCATTTGCGATCGCGCCTATATACTGAACGATGGCAAGGTCATCGCGGAAGGCGGGGCGGCGGCCATTGTCGCTAATGAAGAAGTGCGTAAAGTCTATTTAGGCAATACCTTTAGTCTTTAATTAAGCCAGTCTTTGAAGCAAGTGTTGCGGCAAACTAATTTAAAATGGCTATCTTGAAATGATTATCTTGAAATGAAACAGTCCTTACATCTTCGGCAGGGTTTGCAACTGAGTATGACGCCGCAATTGCAGCAGGCGATCAAGCTATTGCAGATGTCGACACTCGATTTACAGCAAGAAATCCAGCAGGCGCTTGAATCCAACATGATGCTGGAAGTTGAAGAAGACAGCGGTGTCCAGGCGCTTGATGCACTGCCGGATAAAAAAACCGAACATACCGATTCGGTAACCAGTGAGGGATCGCAGACCGATATTCCCGATGAGTTGCCGATTGATTCGTCGTGGGACGATATTTATGAAACCGTGCTGGAATCAGGCGCGCACAGCAGCGACACGGTCGAATTCGAATCGCAACGCAGCAACGCGTCAACATTACTGGACCATTTGCTGTGGCAGTTGGAATTAACGCGATTTTCAGAGCGGGATCATGCGATAGCCGTGACCATCATCGATTCGATCAATGAGGACGGCTACCTGATAAGCATCCCGGAGGATATTTTCCAGTCCCTGCAAAATCAATTTGATGATCTCGATGTTGAAGAAGTCAATGCCGTGCTGCACCGTATCCAGCATTTTGATCCGGCAGGCGTTGCCGCGGTGGATTTAAGCGATTGTTTACGGTTGCAATTGCAACAATTGCCGGAGTCTACGCCTTACCGGGACGAGGCGCTGCTCATTGTCTCCCAATACCTGGATTTATTGGCTACGCACGAGCAGTCGAAATTGATGCGTAAGCTGGGCCTGACCGAGCGCCAATTGAATTCAGTCGTTGCGCTGATCAGGACACTGGAGCCCAAACCCGGTGCACGCATACAAGAGACGGATTCGGAATACGTGATTCCCGATGTCTACGTCGTCAAACAAAGCGGTCGCTGGCAAGTGAACCTGAACCCTGATATTGCACCTAAATTGCGCATCAATCCTTTTTATTCGGCGATGATTAAACGAGCCGATAACAGCAAGGATAACGTCTGCATGAAAGATCATTTGCAGGAAGCGCGCTGGTTTATTAAAAGTCTCCATAGCCGCAACGATACCTTGTTGCGCGTTGCGCGATCCATTGTGGAAAAACAGAGCGGGTTTCTTGAACACGGCTCTGTGGCGATGAAGCCTATGGTGTTGCGCGATATTGCCGAAGAGCTGGAATTGCACGAATCGACCATCTCCAGGGTTACGACACAAAAATTCATGCATACCCCTAACGGTATTTTTGAATTCAAGTATTTTTTTTCCAGTCACGTATCGACCGAAGGCGGCGGCGAGTGTTCGTCTACCGCCATCAGGGCGATCATTAAAGAATTAATCGGCAACGAAGATCCAGCGAAACCGCTGAGCGATAGCAGAATAGCCGATTTTTTAAACGAGAAAGGCATCAATGTTGCTAGAAGGACAATTGCCAAGTATCGTGAAGCGATGTTTATAGCATCATCAAGCCAAAGAAAGCGCATTTTATAGCGCAGGTCTTAAGCAAACCCAAGTAAATTACCATCAAGAATTACCCACAGGAGTTTTACCATGCAAGTTATAGTAACAGGTCATCATTTAGAAATTACCGACGCTTTGAAAGCACATATCGATTCGAAATTTGCCAAATTAGCGCGCCATTTTGACAATGTTACTGATGTACATGTTATTTTAAGTGTAGAAAAATTAGTTCAGAAAGCAGAGGCTACCTTACAGCTGAGTGGCGCCAAACTGTTTGCTGAAGATCATCAGGAAGACATGTATGCAGCCATTGATAATATGGTTGACAAACTGGATCGCCAGATTATCAAACATAAAGAAAAAACCGGCAGCCACCGCTAACACGATCGGCGCAAGGCTCAAGGAATAGGACGATTTCATTGCGCCTTGTGTCCGGCTTAAGTTTATGAAACTGTTAATCGTCAGTGGCCTTTCGGGTTCCGGTAAAAGTATCGCCCTCGATACACTGGAGGATTGCAGTTATTATTGTATCGATAATTTACCGGTCACCTTACTCGAAGACTTTATTAATCATGTCATGCTGGTTGATAAGTCAACCTACGCAAAAACAGCTATAGGCATTGATGCCAGGAACCAGAGTGAAAGCCTGGCTTCTTTTTCTGAAAGCATGAACCTGATTCGCAGCAAAGGGATTGATTGCGAAGTGATTTTTATGCAGGCGGAAGAAGCGACCTTATTAAAGCGCTATAGCGAAACGCGCAGAAGACATCCGTTGACGGATTTTAATATCCCGTTAAAAGAAGCCTTAAGAATTGAAAGGGAAATGTTGACGCCGATTGCGAGGCATGCCAATGTCGTTATCGACACCAGCCGAACGCATTACCACCAATTGCGCGAACTGATCCGTGAGCATATAGGCGAGCGGGATTTCCGGCAGATTTCGCTGCAATTCCAGTCATTCGGATTTAAACACGGCGTGCCTTTGGATGCGGATTTTGTGTTTGATGCGCGGAGCCTGCCGAATCCTCACTGGATTCCCGAATTAAGGGTATTGACCGGGAAAGACCAGCCGGTAATCGATTTCCTGAAACAACAGGAACTGGTGACTGAATTCTTCCATGATATCAGCCTTTTTCTCGAGCGCTGGATACCCCGTTTTGAAGCTGAAGGGCGCAGTTACCTGACCGTAGCGATAGGCTGCACCGGAGGCCAGCACCGTTCGGTTTACCTGGTGGACGCATTGGTCAGGCAGTTTAAACAGGCTTACCGGAATGTCATTATCCGGCATCGGGAATTACACTGACCACTATCCCGATGAATCACGATCATCGCTGCAAACACAATAGCATTGGGATATAAGGGGAGCTGTCCAAGGTTGTTGGCTTAAGCCGTTCATAGGGCGCGCTGTGCGCGCCCTCGCCTTGGGTAGTATGCCGGTTTCTTGATGGCGCGCGGCGCGACCTACAGTGGGCGACTTTAGCAAGGGGCTGAATAGTTACCGTATTTTTACATCCACACGAGGACACATAATGAGCATTGCCAAAATACTCGCCGGATTTTGCCTGCTAGCCGTCACGATGCCGGCATTAGCGGAAGAAAAATTTAAAGTTTGCGCCGACCCCCTGAATCCACCGTATTCGAGCAAAAGCCAGGACGGCTTTGAAAACAAAATTGCTGCGCTGTTTGCCAGGGAACTGGGGCAGGCGCTTGAATACACCTGGTTTCCGCAGCGCATCGGCTTTATCCGCAATACCTTGACGGCACCGCTGAATGACAGCGACGTGGACAGCAAGGAATTTAAATGCGATGTCGTCATGAATGTGCCGGCGGGTTCCGATATGGCGCTGACGACCAAGCCTTATTACCGCTCAACTTATGTATTGTTGATCGCCAAAGGACGCGGTTGGGACGATATTAACACTGCCGCCCAGCTTACAGACTTGCCGTTGCAAAGACAGGAAGCGCTGAAAATCGCGATGTTCGATCGCGGCCCCGGCACCGTCTGGATGCAGAAAAACGGCCTGCTGGAGCAAGGCATTCCTTATCAATCGATGTCGGGCGATGATGAAAACAATATCGCGATGCAAATAGACCGGGATCTTAAGGCCAGGAAAATCGATATGGTGATCCTGTGGGGACCAATGGCGGCTTATGTCGAGTCACAAAGCCCCAAGGGCAACTATACGGTGATACCGATGCCATCTACGCCGGGCATACCGTTTGAATTTTCAATGGCGATGGGCGTTCGTAACGGCGATAAGGCAAAAAAGGCGATGCTCGACCGCTTGATTGATACTAAAGCGCAGGAAATCAAAGCCATCATCGAAAGCTACCACATCCCTTTATTGGCTATCCCCAAAGAAGTTGCTCATGACGATGATGATTGACGGGATTGGTGTGACACCGTGCATTAAGGCCGATAGCCTCATATCCCAAACTCCCGCCTGACACTCCGCCGCATATCTCCCTGATGCGCGGCGTTTCCATCGACGCAGCCACTGCGTAGGGATGAATGCACCATTTATGGTCAAGACGGATGTCCAAAATGGCTATGAATAAGGCCAGCCGCCTGTAACCCGCCGTGTGTAGGTCAAAAATAGCCTTATTAACAGGCAGTTACTTTCATTATTCCAGCAAATAATGTAATTGGTACAAGGCTTGCTTAACCTAGGCTACGAACTATAGAGAACCTAAAATGACAAACGTTTCTGAGTCCTTATCCTTCCCCGTTCATGGCGACAAACAAAATTCGGCTTTCTTTAATGAATATTTGAACCGCTTGCTGGAAGAGCGCGACGAGCTTGGCTTAAGCGGCATGATCCATGAAATCGATGCGATGATGCTGACGGTCGAGCCGGGCAATTCGATAGAATACATCGGGGAACTTTGCTTAATGTCGCCCTATTACTACCTGCAAACGCAGGAAAGCGCATCGCACTGGACGCATATCCTGCGCATCGACGCACAAACGCCCGACCTGATTGTCAGGGAAGTTAAACACGATGGCATACGCGGCATTTTCCGCAGCCTTAATGAAGTGTATCCGGTAGGTAAGGACAAGCCGCACAGCCGTTATATCGGCGAGATTCTCAGGGTGAGCCGCTTGCAGGACGTTGTTAAACTGCAGCAAGGCAGGGGCTTTTGTTTTTTTTCGCCGGATGAAATAAAGCGGCTGGAATTGCCGGCTAACCTGGCAATCAGCAAACCGTCGCCATACACGCACAATATCGTTGCCTACAGGGAGCGCGCCGTCGATGAACCGCGTGTTTACGAATTGGGTACGCTTAGCATGAACGACTATGCCCAGGAAGCCTGCGAGCGTGCCAAGCAACTTCAACAGGCGCTGGGTATTGCCGAACTGATCTTACCCGTCGATCACCTGGCTACGCGTATTTATAGCCAAAACAGGGAAGTCGCCATTTTGGAATGGCTGTCGCTGTCCAGCTATTATTATTGGGGATCGTTCGACATTATCGACCAGAACTCATCGACGAATGTCACTAAAAGCATTCACTACCCAGATGAATCGCGCAGTCCCGCCAAAGTGTTCAGCGCGAATAACACGCCTTATTTCGTCAATCATTTCAAGATATTCCCGTCACCGACGGAAAATTTTGTGCGTAATTACGGACCCAGGTTGCATCATCTCGCATTGGCGGTCAAGGATGGCGACCAGCATGGGCTTGAAAATATTGATTTTGTCGTCAATGCAATCCGGGAGCAGGGTAAAGGTTTTTTACTGGATGTCATCGGTTCCAAAAATGAAGGCTTAAAACAGATTTTTTCGACCGCTTCGGAACATTCGTCATTAATTATTGAATATGTGCAGCGATACGCCGGATTTCAGGGTTTTTTCAATAAAAACAATGTCGCGGAGCTGACGTATGCGGCAGGCATTGAAGAGGAATTGATCAGGATACAAACGGAAGAGCAGAAAAAAAGCTTATCGTAAAATTTTGTAACGACTCAGCTCCTTGCCAAGTTACCTGAAGTTATACTCGCTCTTTGGCCTGTGTAGGGCGCGCCGCGCGCGCCTTCTCCGATACGTGGGGCAACGTGCCAATCCGTTGGCGCGCTCAGCACGCCCTACAACAGACACCTTGGACCAAAGTATACCTAGGGCTAAACTTTTCTGAAGAGCTGCTGAGTAGTTACAAAATTTTTGTGTATCTCATGGCGTAGGACGCGCCGCGCGCGCCATAGAGGGAGAGTAAAGCGTAAGCCGCAGCCTACGTTATTGCGCCCCGCACTTTAAATAACACCAAACAACAGGCGAGGAAAAACGATCATGACAATTAAAGTGGCCATCCGTCACAAAACCATCTACCGCTTCGATAGATCGGTATCCCTGTCGCCGCATGTCTTCCGCCTGCGCCCTGCGGTGCATAGCCGGACGCCGATTAAAGGCTACAGCTTGCGCATCGAGCCTGAAGAACATTTCATTAACTGGCAGCAGGACCCGTTCGGCAATATCCTCGCGCGCGTCGTATTTCCGGAAAAATGCCGTAAACTCAGTGTAGAGGTCGAAGTCATCGCCGATATGACGGTCATTAATCCCTTCGATTTTTTTGTCGAGGATTATGCCGAAAAATATCCTTTCCAGTACGAAGAACAACTGTCCAAGGAATTGCAGCCGTACCTGGAAATAACCGAAAACGGCGAACGGCTGGCGCAATGGGTCAAGGATTTTGATATAAGCAAACGCAATATCAATGACTTCCTGGTCGATGTAAACCGCAAATTGTTCCAGGCGATCAGTTACAACATCCGCATGGAAGTGGGCATACAACGCTGTGAGGAAACGCTGGAAAAAGCCAGCGGTTCCTGCCGCGATTCGGCCTGGTTGCTAGTGCAGATCCTGCGCCATTTGGGCTTGGCGGCGCGCTTTGTGTCGGGTTACCTGATACAGCTGACCGCTGACATCAAATCGCTGGACGGCCCTTCCGGTCCCGAACAGGACTTCACCGACCTGCATGCCTGGACGGAAGTCTATATACCGGGCGCCGGCTGGATAGGCCTCGATCCTACCTCCGGCTTGCTGGCCGGCGAAGGCCATATACCGCTGGCCTGCACACCTAACCCCGCCAGCGCCGCACCGGTCAGCGGCGCTACCGACAAATGCGAAGTGGCGTTTGAATTCAGCAATACCGTGGAGCGTCTCCATGAAGACCCGCGCGTCACAAAGCCGTATAGCGACGAGCAATGGCATAACATCGACGCGCTGGGCTTGCAGGTAGACCGGCAATTTATCGAAGACGACATCAAATTGACGATGGGCGGTGAGCCTACCTTTGTTTCCGTCGATGATATGGAAGGCGACGAATGGAATACGCACGCTGATGGTGCACATAAGCGCGAACGCGCACAAAAATTGACCAAACGCCTGCGCGACGTCTTCGCCAAGGGCGCGATGCTGCATTATGGGCAAGGCAAATGGTATCCCGGCGAACCGTTACCACGCTGGCAATACGGCATATTCTGGCGCAAGGACGGCACGCGGGTCTGGCGCAACCCGGCGTTATTGGCCGATATTAACACCGATTACGGGCATACGATAAAACACGCGTTGCTGTTTATGCAGCAACTGGCGCAGCATCTGGGCGTAAAACAGCGCTATATTGCAAGCGCCTATGAAGACAGCTTTTATTACCTGTGGCAGGAAGGCAACCTGCCGCAAAATATCGATCCCTTAAAAAGCCAGCTAAAAGACCCGATCGAGCGCAAGACGCTGGCTAAATTGCTGGATGCGGACTTAGGCCAGCCAGCTGGTTTTTCGTTGCCGCTGAAATGGAGCTGGTTTGAACAAAGCTGGCAAAGCGGCCCGTGGGATTTTCGCCGAGGCCAGATGTTCCTGATTCCCGGCAATTCGCCGATGGGCATGCGCATGCCGCTCAGCAGCCTGCCCTGGGTTGCGCCCGATAAACGCGATACCCAGGAACCGCAAAGCCTGTTCGCCGATTTACCGGAACTGGGCGACTATTACGGCGAAGTCGCGCGCCGTTACAGCTGTTTTGAAGAAAAAATCGCTGCGCATCCTGAAATTACCGAGCAGGAGCCGGGCGACCAGGAAACCGTCCATGTCGAAGTGCCGCATACCGCCGTCTGCGTGGAACCGCGCGATGGAAGGCTGCATATCTTCATGCCGCCGTTGTCGCTGTTGGAACATTATCTCGACTTGATCGCCGCCGTTGAAGCAACGGCGGAAAAACTGGCGATGCCGGTGGTGATCGAAGGTTATGAACCGCCACGCGATTACCGTATCGAACGCCTCATGGTTACGCCCGACCCCGGCGTTATTGAAGTCAATATCCATCCGTCCAAAAACTGGCAGGAACTGGTCGATAAAACGACGGTACTGTACGAACAGGCCTTCCAGGTCAGGCTGGGCACCGAAAAATTCATGCTGGATGGCCGCCATACCGGCACCGGCGGCGGCAACCATATCACGATCGGGGCCGAAACGCCGGCCGACAGTCCGCTATTGCGCCGTCCCGATTTATTGCGCAGTCTCGTGACCTACTGGCAACACCATCCCGGTTTGTCGTACCTGTTTTCCGGCATGTTTATCGGCCCTACCAGCCAGGCTCCGCGCGTCGATGAAGGCCGGGATGAAAAGCTGTACGAACTGGAAATCGCCTTCCAGCAAATGCCCGAAGGCGAAGTGCCGGCGCCGTGGCTGGTCGACCGCCTGCTGCGGCATTTATTGACCGACATTACCGGCAATACGCACCGTTCCGAGTTCTGTATCGACAAGCTCTATTCGCCCGATAGTGCTACAGGCCGCCTTGGCATCCTGGAGCTGCGCGCATTTGAAATGCCGCCCCATGCGCGCATGTCGCTGGTGCAGATGGCCTTATTGCGTTCGTTGATCGCGTGGTTCTGGCGCGAGCCGTACAAGCACGACCTGGTGCGCTGGGGCACCGAGCTGCATGACCGTTTCATGCTGCCGCATTATGTTCGCGAAGACATGAAACATGTCGTCAAAGACCTGCAACGCGCCGGTTACGGCTTCGAACTGGAATGGCTGGAACCGTTTTTTGAATTCCGCTTTCCGCGTTACGGCACAACGATGGTCGATGACATGGAATTGGAGCTGCGTTTTGCGATCGAGCCCTGGCATGTGCTGGGCGAAGAAGTCAGCAGCACCGGCACGGCGCGCTATGTCGATTCATCGGTGGAACGCCTGCAGGTCAAGGTGGCGGGCTTTACCGAAGGGCGCTATGTGTTGGCCTGTAACGGCAGGCGTTTGCCGATGCGGGCGACCAAACGCCAGGGCGAATACGTCGCCGGGCTGCGCTACCGCGCCTGGCAGCCGCCGTCGGCGCTGCATCCGACCATCAGCCCGCATGTGCCGCTGGTCTTCGATGTGATCGACACCTGGAACGGCCACGCCGTCGGCGGCTGCACCTACCATGTCGCGCATCCTGGCGGGCGCAGTTATGATGCCTTCCCGGTCAACAGCTTCGAAGCCGAGGCGCGGCGCATCACGCGTTTTTGGGATTACGGGCATACGCCGGGCGTGGTGATACGACCGCCGCTGTCGGCATCGCCATCCGCACCGTCGGATAAAGCCTTCGTGGACAAGTTCACCGTCAACAAGGCCGCGCCCAGGCCGATGGCGCCGCCGCCCGAGGAATTAAGCGAGGAATACCCGTTTACGCTGGATCTACGGCATAGAGGGCGGTAGCATGACGCGTCGCCGCCTATTTGCCAAATAACCACATGATCGAATACGAAGAGCTGTTCCGTGCGTAATACAGATACCGTGACCAACGATATTGGCGTGCAATATTACGAGACGCGGTTGGGCGTCTATGACGAAATGGTCGCGACGGAACACAAGGTGCTGCCTTATTGGGAGCGCTTCATCAAGGCGCTGGAAACGATGGGCAGTGCCGAAATCGACCGCCGCCGCCGTGAAGCGCAGCGCTTGTTGCGCGAAAACGGCGTGACCTACAATGTCTACGGCGATGCGCAAAAGCTGACCCGGCCGTGGCGCCTGGACCCGATACCGTTATTGATCAGCAGCGAAGAATGGTCGGTCATTGAAGCAGGCCTTAAACAGCGCGCCGCTTTGCTGGATTTGATCCTGAAGGATATTTACGGCGGCCAAACCCTGCTGAAAAAAGGCTTGCTGCCGATTGAGCTGATTTTTGCGCATCAGGGTTTCCTGTATCCGTGCATGAACACGCTGCAAAACCAACCCAGGCAATTGACGATTTATTCCGCCAACCTGGTGCGCGGTGCGAAAGGCCGGTTTTGGGTGCTGGACGACCGCACCCAGGCGCCTTCCGGTTCCGGCTACGCGCTGGAAAACCGTACCGTGATGACGCGCGTGTTAGCGGATATTTTTCGCGAATCGCAAGTGCAGCGCTTGTCCGCTTTTTTTAAAGCCTTAAACAAGGGACTCGCCAGTACCGCGCTGCACAATAAAGACAATCCCCGTGTTGTCGTGCTGACGCCGGGTCCGTTTAACGAAACCTATTTTGAACATGCTTACCTGGCCTCGTATCTGGGCTATACGCTGGTCCAGGGCGATGACCTGACGGTGCGCGACGGCCATGTCTGGCTTAAGTCGCTGGAAGGCCTGCAACATGTCGATGTTATTTTGCGGCGCGTCGATGATTCTTTCTGCGATCCGCTGGAATTGCGCAGTGACTCGCGCCTGGGTGTCGC
>SCST01000785.1 GCA_004299465.1 Methylovulum sp.
GCGTGCGCGAACGCTGGCAATCGCAGCTAAGGCCAAGCCGCGCCGGTCGCCGAACAGCTCGGTTTTGTCAACATTGTCCTCATAAGCCCGTAGCGGCAAGTCGCCTGCCAAAAGCCGGCTAAGCGCATCGCACAAGCGCAATTTATTGCGTAGCGATAATTCGATATTGATGCGTTCGATGCCGTCGCAATAATCGCCCATCCGCGGCAACGGAATCACGACGTCTTCATTGATTTTAAAGGCATTGGTATGTTTGGCGATGGCGGCGGTGCGCGCCCGGTCCAGCCAGAAGGTCTTGCGGGTTTCCGGGCTGACGGCGATAAAACCTTCGGCATTGCGGGCATTGCACAAGCGCACGACTTCCGACGCGGCCAATGCGACTTGTTTGTCATCGTCACCGACGATGTCGCCGATCAAGACCATTTTCGGGCGGCCGTGATGCTTGGCCTTGCCGGCATAGCCCACGGCTTTGACATAACGCTCGTCCAGGTGCTCGAGACCGGCCAGCATCACCCGCGCAGGGCCGTGTTTAGGCAAAGCCGCGAGGTAATCGCGGATCTCGAGAATAGCCGGCACCGCCTCACGGACCTGGCCGAAGAATTCCAGGCAAAAGGTGCGGGTATGCGGCGGCATCTTGTGCAAAATCCAACGCGCTGACGTGATGATGCCGTCACAGCCTTCTTTTTGTATGCCCGGCAAACCGCCGAGAAATTTGTCGGTCACGTCCTTGCCCAGCTCGCCTTTGCGGAACGCGGCGCCGGGAATGAGCAGTTGTTCTTCCGAAAGCAGTTGCCGGTGCTTGGCATCGAAACGCTTCAGTACAAAGCTTACTTGCGCCTGTTCATGAATCTTGCCGAGGTTGTGGTTGACACGTTCAACGTCCAGCCAGTTGCCGTCGGGCGTGACCATGCGCCATGACGCCAGGTTGTCCAGCGCCGTCCCCCACAGCACGGCTTTTTTGCCGCCGGCGTTCATCGCGACATTGCCGCCCACGCAAGACGCATCCGCCGAGGTGGGATCGCAGGCGAATACCAGGCCGGCCTTTTCAGCCGTCTCCATCGCGCGCCGGGTCACGACGCCTGCGCCGGTATAAATCGTCGCATAAGCCTGTGCGGCACCGGGCAGGCTGGTCTCAGGCTCCACGCGGCCTATCTCGACCAATTTTTCGGTATTGATCACGGCGGAATAAGGCGTCAGCGGCACTGCGCCACCGGTATAGCCGGTGCCACCGCCACGCGGGATGATGGTCAGCCCGAGCTTGATGCAATCACGCACCAGATGGCCGACTTCCTGTTCGGTACATGGATACAGCACGACAAACGGATATTCGACCCGCCAATCGGTGGCATCGGTGACATGGGACACGCGGGCAAAACCGTCGAAACAGATATTATCTTTGCGGGTATGTTTGGATAACAACGCCAAGGCTTTCCTGCGCATGTCGTGGGTGCGGTCGAAATGGGCTTCAAAGGCATCCACGGCCTGATGCGCGGCTGTGATCAATAACTCAACTCGTTTGGCTCGGTCCGCATTTTCGCCGTCAAGCTCGGGATGCCGTTTTTCCATCTGGCGAAGCCGATGGCGTAACGCTTCCAGTAGAGCGCGGCGGCGTTTGCGGTTATCCAGCAGATCGTCTTCAAGGTAAGGATTGCGCTGAACCGCCCAAATATCGCCGAGGACTTCAAACAGCATCCTCGCGGAACGGCCTGTTATGCGTTCGCCGCGTAGCGATTCCAGGATCTGCCAGCTCTCTTCACCCAGCAAACGGATGACGATTTCGCGGTCGGAAAAAGACGTGTAGTTATAGGGAATTTCACGTAGCCGTACCGGCGACGCTTCGGAAAATAAGGAGGGAGATTTTGAATCCACTAATATTCTGCGTACTGATAGGATTGATAATAATTCATT
>SCST01000865.1 GCA_004299465.1 Methylovulum sp.
AAGCGCCTCCTGGTTAAGCCCTACGCCGCGAAGGCGCTCCCTGCTGCCGCGCAGCGACTCGATGGCGTTTATGCCAAGCGAACCCAGCACTTCCTGTATCTCATGACCCCATGCAGTGAGAAGGTTGCAAAGGTGGTCTGCCGCCACTTCAGGATTGAGGCGGCGCACAAGTTCAGGCTTCTGCGTGGCTATGCCCCAAGCGCAGTTGCCTGTGTAACATTTCTGGCAGACACGGCAGCCAATGGCTATGAGCGCAGCAGTGCCTATGACGCAGGCATCCGCTCCCAGCGCGATAGCCTTCACAACATCCGCGCTCTGCCTGATGCTGCCTCCAACAAGGATTGAGGCGCGGTTGCGGATTCCTTCCTGCCTTAACCGTTCATCCACTGCTGCAAGGGCAAGTTCGATTGGTATTCCTACATGGTCACGGATAATCATTGGAGCCGCACCCGTCCCTCCGCGGAAGCCGTCTATCATCACTATATCCGCTCCTGCGCGAACGATTCCGCTTGCGATGGCTGCAACATTGTGAACTGCTGCTATCTTGACAGAAACAGGTTTCTTGTAATCGGTCGCTTCCTTTATTGCGTATATCAATTGCGACAGGTCTTCTATGGAATAAATATCATGATGCGGAGCAGGGGATAAGGCATCAGTTCCCACAGGTATCATGCGTGTTTTTGAGATATCCTCTCCTACCTTTTCACCGGGTAAATGTCCTCCTATGCCGGGTTTTGCACCCTGCCCTATCTTTATTTCCACGAGCGCGCTGTTGTTCAGGTACTTGCTCGTGACGCCGAACCTGCCCGAAGCGACCTGAACGATTATCCTGTCCGTATAATCCGCAAGGTCTTCGTGCAGTCCGCCCTCGCCCGTGTTCATCAGCGTCCCCATGCGCCTTGCAGCCATCGCAAGGGCTTTGTGCGCGTTCAGGCTTATCGCGCCGTACGACATTGCCGCAAACACTACGGGTATGTCCAGTTTTACCTGGGGCGCAAGCTCGGTTCTCAGGCTCACATTGTCATGCTCTCCATCGAACTCCAGAGCTTCGGGTTTGGCTCCAAGGTATGTGCGTAATTCCATTGGTTCGCGTAGCGGGTCGATGGAGGGATTGGTAACCTGGCATGCGTCGATCAGCATGTGATCCCAGTAGATGGTATAAGGCATTGGGTTGCCCATGCCTGTAAGTATGATGCCTCCGCTCTCAGCCTGTTTCAGGATATTCTTCCTGA